>JBLMZM010000210.1:0-5599 GCA_050258815.1 Ignavibacteriales bacterium | reverse complement strand
CTCCCCCCGATTCCCCTTCATTATCGTGTACATTTAATCCTCCTAAGAGGTATAACCGGCCATTAACAATATTTCTCCTTAGGGTAAAGCCAATATCTGTTCCTGAAAACTCGGTAATGCCTCCCCTGTTTGGTTCACCCGAAAAACTCCCTGCAATAGAAGCTCCCAAGTGGGTTTCAATAGAATAGATGTCATTAAATCTGTATCCCAGGGTAAACAGTGCTCCCATTCCCGTCCCGGATGAAGCATTATAGCTCAAACCATTTCCATTGGAAAGAAGAGAACTGAATTCGAGTCTGGTTCCAATAAGCAGGCTCTGTGCATGGGAAGGGAAATGAATGGTTGTAAGCAATAGCAGGATAGCAAAATATCTTTTCATAAGTAAATTCTCTGTTATAAAATGGAACGAAGAGTGTGGCGGAAAAGTAAGTAAAAAAGGTGTTGCAGGCAACACCTTCAAATACATTAATTTGATTTCTTTAATACCAGGTCTGCATTGGTAATTACACCGGCTTTTACGGTAATGCTTACCGTTGAAGCGGTGTATCCTGTTTTTTCAGCCGTTATAGTATACAAAGCAGGAGTCACCTGGGATATTTCGTAGTCGCCGGTTGAAGTGGTGGTAATAGTGCTGGTTCCGGGGGTTGTTTTAATATTAGCGCCCGGGATTGGCATTCCGGTATCCGAATCGATTACTTTTCCTCTTATTTTACCCGTCGGCACGGCAAGTTCAAAGTTTGCGCTGATTACTTTACCGGCAAGGACTGTTATACTGACGGAAGAGGGAGTATATCCCGATCTGGAGGCGGTTAATTTATATTTACCAGCCAGGACACTGGGAATTGAAAACTTACCCGAATTATCAGTCAGTGCGGAGCTGGTAGATGGATCGGTAATAACGGTTGCCCCCGCAATTACGAGTCCCGTCATTCCATCTGTTACTATCCCCTGAATACTGCCATATGTGGCGGAGCTGGAGGTATCCCTGGGTGTCATAATGATATTTGCAGTAGAGGTCAGGCCCTTTGTTACGGTTACCTTTGTGAAGGCCGTATCGAAGCCCGCCTTGACGGCAGTTACCGTTACCTGGCCCGGGTTAACGTTTCTAATTACAAAAACGCCTTCGTCATCCGTGGTAATGTTGCCGGTCGTAGGTAAAGTGCTTATAATGGCATTTGCAATGGGCTGATTATCTGAAAGGTTGATTATCCTGCCGGCAATTGTTCCGGTAGTCTGGTAGCGTGTGGAATCATACTTCTGAATGAAAATATCCCCAACCGTGTTGCTGCCCGCTATCACCTTTACCTTTATGCTTGTGGAGTCGTATCCTGTTTTTACTGCAATGACGGAATATTCACCCGGCAAAACATTTTCAAGGCGGTAGTTGCCGAGGCTGTCGCTGGTAACGGAGCTTGTTGAAGGGATGGTTTTTATATTCACCTTGGTTACGATTGCTCCGCCCACGGCTTCTGCAATTCTGCCGGAAATGGTGCCATATGTGGTCTCTTCAGGTGCCACAGCGCTGTCTGCTTTCTTGCAGCTCTGAAAAACGAGCATCAACAGGACAAGGACAATAATATTTCTCATTAATTCCCCGGAAATACAAAAGAAAAATTCAATAAATATTTTGCGGGTATTTCAAGGGATACCCGCCCACACGAAGAAAGTGTGGCTGCTGGGGTTATTATCGGTAAAAATGTACAATAATATTAGCCGGGAAGGCAATTTAAAACAAAAATAAAGCGGGTATACAAAAAAGTCCGTAGTAAAAACCCTAATTCAGGATTTTGACTACGGACTTAAAGGCAGCAGAGTATATTTTAACTGACAGCTACAGAATCTGTAACGAGTGGCAGTGAAAATGTAATAGTTGTGCCCACAGAGGGGGTGCTGGATATTTTAATATGGCCATTATGTTTTTCAACCAGCTCTTTGCACAATACGAGTCCGAGTCCTGAGCCCTTCTCGCCGTTAGTCCCCTTAGTAGTAAATCCTGAATCTATCCGGAAAACTTTTTTCATGTTTTCCTCAGACATTCCGATTCCTGAATCAGCAACCGAGAGTTCAACGAAATCATCTTTTATATCCGAGCTCAGCAGGATTTTTCCGCCATCCTGAGTAAACTTTATGGCATTTGAGACCAGGTTGCGCAGAACGGCATTCAGCATATTCCTGTCTGCCATAGCTATGATATCAGGATCGACTTCACTGGTAATACTTATTGATTTAAGCGAAGCGGCTGAAGCAAAAAGGCGGTTGATTTTTTCAATTTCAACCGAAAGTCTGACTTCGGAGGGCAGATATTCAATCCTGCCTGTCTGCAGGCCTGACCATTCGAGCAGGTTGGTAAGGAGCTCATAGGTGCTTTTTGCCGATGAATTAATTATGCCAGCCAGCTCCCTGATTTCCTCTTTATCCAGGTCGTCAATATTTGTCTTCAGTTCATCGGTAATTCCCATAAAACCGGAGAAAGGGCCTCTGAGGTCATGAGCAATAATGGAAAAGAATTTATCCTTGGTTGCATTCAGTTCCTTTAATTTTTGCTCCGACTGCCTGAGGTGCTCTTCGGCCTGGCGTTTGAGTGTATTATCGTGTGCAACATAGATTACGGAATTATCGGATAAACGGGTTATCCGGGCTTCAAACCAGAAATTCTTATTATTAATTTCGAGCGGGTAATCGAGAACAACCATTTGTCTGGTTTCTATGCATTTGCGGATCCCGTCAAGAAAATAGTCGGCCGTTGCCTTATCGAAGACCTGGTGAAGTGATTTGCCCAATAATTCATTCATGGGCCTTATGAGCAGCGATTCGTTAGTCGGGGCAATTTTAAGATATTCCCCGTTTTTACCAAATTCAATAATCAGGTCCTGCATGGAGCCGAAGAGGGCCTTTAGTTCTTTTTCGTGGGCTCTGATTTTGATTATTGCCTTTGATAACTGCCAGATCAGGAGGCTGATAATGAAGGCACTAAGGTAAAGGAAAGCGGTGACCTGTTCAGTTTTGTCGAGGTATGTTCCCCAGCCGTTAACAGGAACGCTTGCCAGGGTCCAGTTGCCGGTCGGCAATATAACATCCACCGTTACGGGATTATGCTTAAATACATCCTCATCTCCCCAGAAGCAGGCGCCATTAAGACCTGTGCCGTCGTTACCCCTGAGGGCATATTTATATTTGCCGTCCTGCGGAATGAGTTTTATCTCATTAAATAGCTTATTCTTGAGGATTACTATATCGGTAACGCCCCAGAATTTTGATGAGTCATTCAGGGTCCTGTTAAAGATAGGGGTGTAACTAATAAAAGCAACGCCTCCTTCTACCAGGTTAACTGGTCCGGCAACAAAAGTATTCCTTGTTTTGATAGTACTTTCAACAATTTTTCTGCGCAAGGGATGTTCCAGCAGGTTGAGGCCAATTGCAGCCTCATGTCCCTTAAAAGGATAGATTGCATTCAGGATGCAGTCCTTGGACAAAGACATTGAGCTGATTACGGAGTCCTTATTGATCAGTTCATCGGCCAGTTTATAGAAAGTATCATTAGAAATATCCGGGTTAATGGAGCAATAAGCTGCAATTCCTTTTGTATAGTATATTCTGGAGGACAAGGCCTTTTCCAGCTGGGACTTTTTCGTAATCATTAAATCCAGCAGCTGGTCCCTGATATCCTTCACTTTTTTATCATTGCTTAACTGGGTATACTCGAATATGGCGAAAAAGAAAATACACAGGGAGGCGAAAGCTATAATTACAGGCTGATATTTTTCGAATTTTACAGATTTGGGCATTCAACTATTCCTTTAGGTATTCCGGGAGGCCGGAGTGTCAAAATTTGGATCGAAAATATAACGATATTTTTGTTATAAGGCTAAGGTGATTATCGATTGTTTTTAAAAATATGTTAAATGAGGTCAGAAATGGCTATTTTCATGCAGGTGTGGTAAAGGGGGGCAATACTGAAATCGGGAGTCATTCCGGGCATTTTTAGCTTTTTTCTTTCAGGCCGGAAGCATCCTTGCTGTTTTTCTCCTTTAGTCTGCCTTTTTTCTGAAGGGCTTCTTTCAGGAGAAATTCAATTTGTGCATTGATGCTTCTCAGGTCATCAGCAGCCCACTTTTCAAGTGCCGCGTATATTCCTTCATCTATTCTCAAGAGAAATTTCTTTCTTTCTGCCATACAAAGTACTTCTTTTCTTTAACTGTAAAAATCAAGCGGGCTGCTGTTATTAATTATATTATAAGTTAACTGTTTTCCAAATTTATCTCAATAAAGAGAACCTGTATTAATAATAGGCTGAGCCTGTGATTCGGAAACAAGGGCGACCATAAGGTTATTGACCATAGTTGCTTTCTTTTCCTCGTCAAGCTGGACTATATTCTGTTCGCTCAGGGCTTTTAATGCCATTTCCACCATACCCACGGCACCCTCAACTATGGTCTGGCGGGCAGCAACAACGGCCTGAGCCTGCTGTCTGCGGAGCATTGCCTGGGCAATTTCCGGTGCATAGGCAAGGTGGCTGATGCGCGATTCAAGTATTTCAATTCCGGCAACGTCGAGGCGCGACTGGACCTGTTTCTTCAGCTCCTCAGAGATTTCCTGCGGGTTACCTCTCAGTGAATATTTGCTGCTGTCGGATGAGTCATATGCATATTCCGAGGCCAGTCCCCTGATGGCGGTTTCACACTGGATGCCAACGAATGCTTCGTAGTTCTGCACGTCAAAAATTGCGCGGGCCGAATCAACTACGCGCCATACGATAACTGCACCAATTTCTATCGGGTTACCGTGCAGGTCATTTACTTTCAGCTTTTCGCTGTTGAAGTTGTATATCCTCAGAAAAACCCTTCTTTTTTCTGTCAGAGGATTAATCAGCCAGAAGCCTGATTCACGGACGGTACCGGTATATTTTCCCAGAAAAACGAGCACGCGTGAGTCGTTTGGCTGAATTACCACGAGACCTGCGAGCATAAGAACCGCAGCAAGCAGCATTGGTAATATGATAAACAGGAGTCCGGCATTCTGGCCGTGCCTGATCTGGGTAATTAGTAAAATGCTGATTAAAATTAAGACTATACTGATTCCAAGGCCTAAATAACCATTTAGTTTACCGGCGTTTTTTTCTGTTATGGCATCCATTTTTGTCTCCTTTTTTAAAAATGCTATTATAATGATATCACTTTGATAGCTTATTGTCAAGCATAATTATTTTAAAACCCGGATGGTATTTTTATGTGACATGGTGCCCTATTGTACATACTGGCTTACCGCAGGCACTTTTTGCGGGGTGATTTGTCAGTTGAAATTATTCCTTTACCCTCATGATCCATATAGTATTAGTACTATGTCAGCATAAAAATATAGTATTAATACCAATAGATATTTAAACAATTAGTAAGTAAGTTCATGTGTGGTAAGTTGAGGCATGTAATATAGTTTTTTTGGATATGAGCGCGCCTTTCCCAATTATTATGTGCCTGTTGGGTATGGTGATATTTATGAATCAATGACATTAGAGAATTTTAGCTTTTGCTCTCTGCAATTTATATGAAAATGAGGATCAAGAAATGAATAGAATTAATTCACTTCTTAAATGGACTCCTGC
>JBLMZM010000209.1:0-37914 GCA_050258815.1 Ignavibacteriales bacterium | reverse complement strand
AATTGTAATAGAGGACAATGTTAGATTCTATTCATCTTTTCTTCCATTGATCTATACTGAAATTCTTAAACAGTCACAGAGGCTTATTTCTGAAGGAATAAACCTTTCTCATAAATTTCTCAGGATGAGGGCCCGCCCCAAAATACTCCTCTGTTCGGATTATGAGGAGGCCTGGAATTATTATGAGAGATATAAGGAATTTATACTGGGAATCATCTCCGACATCGACTTTAACCGTAACGGCAACAGAGACCCTGTGGCCGGGCTTACTTTTGTACAAAACGTTAAAGAAGAACACCCTGATATTCCGGCTCTGCTTCAGTCAGATGATTATAAAAATGAAGAGCAGGCACGCAGGCTTGGTGCATCATTTCTCTTAAAGGACTCACCCATGCTGCTGGAAGAATTGAGGCAGTTTATGAACAGATACTTCAGCTTCGGGGACTTTGTTTTCAGGACCCCTGATGGTAACGAAGTTGGCCGTGCCAGTGACCTGAAGATGCTTGAAGAACAGCTCAGGATAGTTCCTGAAAGTAGCATCCGTTACCACGCCGAACGCAATCACTTCTCAAACTGGCTGAAAGCCCGTACGGAATTCTGGCTTGCACATAAACTGCGTCCCCGCAAGGTTTCGGACTACCCGTCCATCAGCGACCTGCGCAGGGATCTGATAATTTCGCTTAACGGTTACAGATCAATGAGGCAGCGCGGAATTATTACCGACTTTGTCAAGGAAACGTTTGACCCACAAAGCAGCTTTGCGCGCATCGGAGGAGGTTCACTGGGTGGTAAGGCCAGGGGCTTAGGGTTTGTAAATACACTTATAAATGATTATAATCTCAGGGATAAGTTTGAAGGCGTAATAATTGACGTGCCTCCTGCTGTGGTAATAGGCACCGATGTATTTGACCAGTTTCTGGATGAGAATAATCTCAGGCAATTTGCCCTTAATACAACCGACGACCGGGAAATAACCCGGAGGTTTCTTGAAGCCGAAAAGTTTCCGGTAGATGTGCTGGCTGAACTTGCGGCTTTCCTTGATCTGATTCGCGCCCCACTTGCCGTGCGTTCCTCCAGCCTGCTGGAAGACTCGCAGTATCACCCGTTTGCGGGCGTTTATGAAACCTATATGCTGCCAAATAGCCAGCCGAACCCGCTTATACGCCTGAACCACGTGATTAATACTATAAAAAGAGTCTATGCCTCCACATTCTATTCAAGTGCAAAGGATTATATAAGGATTACATCCTACCGTCTTGAAGAAGAAAAAATGGCAGTCATTATCCAGAAGATGATCGGCACACAGCACCATAACCGGTTCTACCCGGACTTCTCGGGAGTAGCAAAATCCCACAATTTTTATCCCGTAGCTCCACAAAAACCTGAAGATGGCATCGTTTCGGTTGCACTCGGACTTGGCAAAACGGTGGTTGATGGAGGTAATACGGTAAGATTCTGCCCCAAATATCCCACTGACCTGATGCAGTTTTACTCGGTTGAAGAAACGCTCAATAATAACCAGCGCGACTTCTTTGCACTGGATATGCAGGATTTTTCTGATAACCCCTTTGCTACACGTGACATGCTGGTAAAAAGGTATAATCTGGCCACCGCTGAAAAGGATGATACTCTTAAATATGTAGGCTCCACTTATTCACATGAGAACTATACAATTTATGATGGAATTGGCAGATCAGGCTCCCGCATTGTTTCATTTGCTCCAATACTCAGGCACAGAATATTTCCTCTGCCACAGATACTTGAGCTCCTTCTGGACATGGGGAACTGGGGAATGGGGACGCCGGTTGAGATTGAATTTGCCGCTAATATGTCCGTTCCTCAGGGAAAATCTTCAGAATTTGGACTCCTTCAGATGCGCCCGCTCGTATTAAGCCGTGAGTTGGAGGAACTGGATATCAATACTCCTGACCTTTGTAACGTAATTTGCAAGAGCAGCAGGGTCCTGGGTAATGGTGTTCTGAAGGATATCTTTGACGTGGTTGTTGTGGATTATCATAAATTTGACCGCTCAAGGAGCCGGGAGACTGCTCTTGAGGTCAGTTCCTTTAACAGGCAGCTTATAAATGAACAACGGCCCTATCTTCTTATCGGTGTAGGCCGCTGGGGTTCGCTTGATCCCTGGTTGGGAATACCGGTTACATGGGACCAGATTGCAGGTGCTAAGGCAATAGTTGAATCCAGCTTTAAGGAACTCTCTGTAACCCCCTCTCAGGGTACCCACTTCTTTCAGAACATCACCTCCTTTATGGTAGGCTATTTTACCGTCAGTTCCTCTCCGGATAAGGACTTCCTGGATTGGGAATGGCTCCTGTCAAGACCCGCACTCGTAAAAATGCAATACACACGGCTCATCCGCTTTGACAGCCCGCTTACAATTAAAATGAACGGCCACCAGAATAAAGGAATAATCCTAAAGCCTGAGGAGGCAATGTGAGTACGGACTATGACAATTCCAGTAATAAAACCCATGCTGTTTATGACGCCTGCCCTCATTGCGGACGACAACTGAGTCCCTGGGAAAAGGTACTCCTTGGAGTAGACCGAATGATTATGTGCAAGGGATGCTGGTACAGGATCATTCTGGACGTCTTTGCCGAGGAAAAGGTAAAAACCGGGGAAATGGGAAAAACTGAGGGAACGATAAAAACTGAGGGAAAGGACAATATTCCAGTGAAAGATGAGGGCTCTAAGCCTAAAGACATAAAGAATAAATAAACAGGGGAATAATTCAATGGAATCATATAATTCGTTCAGAGTGGCACAGCAGCAGGTTTCAGAAGCGGGCAGGATTCTATCACTTGATGAGGCGACTCTGGAATTGCTAAGATGGCCCCAGAGAGAGTTTAAGTTTACGCTTCCCGTAAAAATGGATAACGGAAGCGTAAAAATATTCCATGCCTACCGCATTCAGTATAATTATGCACGGGGTCCGGCAAAGGGCGGGATTCGTTTCCATCCCGATGAAACAGTCGATACAGTACGTGCCCTTGCATGCTGGATGACCTGGAAAACAGCCGTGCTTGATCTTCCACTTGGCGGAGGGAAAGGAGGAATTATATGCGATCCCAAACATATGTCTGAAAGAGAACTGGAAAATCTTTCACGCGCCTACATCAGGGCAGTAGCCCAGTATATCGGGATTGACAAGGACATACCTGCTCCCGATGTGTATACAAATCCCCAGACCATGGCCTGGATGATGGATGAATATGAAACCATCACATACCGCCACCAGCCGGGTGTATTTACAGATAAACCACAGCAGGTGGGAGGTACCGAGGGCAGGCGCGACGCAACTGCAAGAGGAGGCGTAATTACAGTCAGAGAGGCCTGCAGGGAACTGGGAATTGATCCCACGGGTAACTTTGCAATTCAGGGTTTTGGAAACGTGGGACAAAGAGCCGCACTACTGCACCATGAGTTACTCGAAGGAGGAAGACTTATCGCCGTAAGTGACAGCCGTGGAGCTATTTATAACAAGGATGGACTGGATCCCGAAGAGCTTGTCACTCATAAACTGAAGACGGGCTCTGTATTGGGTTTTCCCTGCGCGAAGGAAATTCACCGCGATTCTGTCATCGGACTGGACGTGGATGTGCTCTATCCGGCTGCCCTTGAAAACTCAATTACCGAGGAGAACGCCTCCGGTGTTAAGGCTAAGATTATCTGCGAGGTTGCCAACGGACCCACAACCCCAAAAGCCGATCTGATACTGAATAAAAAGGGGGTATACGTAATTCCTGATGTTCTGGCCAGCGCAGGAGGTGTAACGGTCTCATATTTTGAAATGGTACAGGACAGCTACTCATACTTCTGGAATGAGGATCTGGTACACCAGAGACTAGATGAAAAACTTACAAAAGCATATCACAGGGTATCTCAGGCCGTCAGGGAAAAAAATGTACATCCCCGCCTGGCTGCAATGGTAGTTGCGGTAGCCCGCGTGGCAGAGGCCTGCAAAATCAGAGGGTGGGTGTAGCCTTGCAATATATCCGGAAAGCCAGTTTTTTTTGGGAGTTACTTGTTTTTCCTGTTTATGGTAAAAGTTACGTGTTTAGTGGCATTATTGGCGTCCGTTACTGATACCGTAACGGCATTAACCTCATCCTCAAGAATTATCCGACGCTCGAAACTGTACCGGTCACCCGTAGCCATAAAGCGGGCCTTTTTTCCGTTTATCCTGACCGAGGCAATCCGGCAGGAGGTTTTAACCGTCCCCAGTACAGTAACCTCGTTCTTCTTTGTAAAGAGTACACCGCCATCCTGAACATACCCCAGTTCAGTTTCAACCGTACGGGCATCCGGGACATTTACTTCAATAAGCATATTATTCATGCTTTGGGAAAGAGTATCTCCGCAATTAAAATCTTCCCCTGCTGGACATTGACTGCCTGGAATTGACCCGGCCAATACCATGTCAGGTTGCCCTTTAAAGGCAAAGGTACAACTGGAAAGAGTAACCTGTAAAAACAGCATTACAATGACTGTATGCATAATACCCCCTCATTTTTAGCCTCATAGCGGAGCCAGAATGAATTTGGATGCAATATGGAAAATTAATTTTCAAATATCAAATCGGTATAATAATTCTTTTGTATCTTTAATATTTTAATTAATCATTATTTGAATAACCGCTCATCCTTAATTGTGGACCATTATGCCCGGAACATTAAATTTTAAGAACATATTCAGGTTTTGGCTACCCCTGTCCGCCACCTGGCTGATGATGTCGGTTGAGGGTCCATACCTGGCGGCAATTATAGCCAGAATGGCTATGCCCAAGTTTAACCTGGCAGCCTATGGTGTGGCTTTCTCGTTTGCAATGATCATTGAAGCTCCGATTATTATGATAATGAGCGCCTCTGTTGCACTGGTAAGGGATAGGAGCTCATTTTATAAACTGCGCAACTTTACCTATGGACTCAATCTTTTTATTACTTCCTTAATTATACTGTTTGTGATTCCTCCCGTGTTTTATTTTGTTGCGAGGGACCTTATTAGACTCCCGCAGGAAGTCGCCTCTCTTACCCACGTTGCGACCATTATTCTGATTCCATGGCCCGGTGCCATTGGCTACAGGCGTTTCTATCAGGGTATTCTGATAGGGAATAATATGACAAGAAGGGTTGCATATGGTACAGTAGTCCGCCTGACTTCAATGTCTTTAACTGCACTATTGCTCTTTATTCTGACCCGTCTGGAAGGAGCAATTGTCGGTGCAGCCGCCTTGTCGGCAGGAGTAATCTGCGAGGCAATTGCCAGCCGGATTATGTCATATAAAATTGTAAATAAACTCCGTAATAATGAGCAGCCCTCTGATCCTAAAGGCGATTCCGCCATTACATACAGGGAAATTGCCAGATTTTATTACCCGCTTGCACTTACTTCAATTCTTACGCTTGCAGTAAATCCAATGATCACGTTTTTTATGGGACAGGCACTCCTCCCCCTTGAATCTCTGGCAGTACTGCCCGTTATCACCTCTTTTCTCTTTATTTTCCGGAGCTTTGGCGTTTCTTACCAGGAAACTGCAATTGCGCTGATCGGCAGAAAGATGGAAGGATACATTCCCCTGAGGAATTTTGCACTGTTTTTGGGTGTGACTTCGGTTTCAGTTCTGGCATTGATTGCATTTTTGCCTTTGGCAGATATATGGTTCAGGAGTGTTTCCGGGCTTTCACCAGAGCTGACACAGCTGGCAAGACTCCCCTTAATTATACTGGCATTGTTTCCCGGACTCGAAGTTCTGATAAGCTTTCAAAGGGCAATTCTGGTGGATTCAAGGGCAACAAAACCTATAACAGTCGCTACCGCGATCGAAGTTTTGGGAATAATACTTACGCTCTTTATTACTATAAGGTATTTTTCTTTTGTTGGAGTGGTTGCAGCGGCCACTGCGATGCTGGTTGGCAGGCTTGGGGCAAATGTCTATCTGCATCCTTCCTTTCTGATGAACCTCAATAAAAAAAGGCTGAAGTAAAGGTAAAGAAAATATTATTCTTCTTTACCTGAACCTCAGCCTGAATCTTAAACTGACATTACTTCATTATTATCATCTTTTTCGTAGAGATAAAGCCGCTTGTCTTCAGCGTATAGAAATAAATACCGCTGGTAAGATTATACCTGCCGGCATCAAATTCCACACTGTGCGAACCCGCATTCTGGTTTCTGTCCACAAGAACAGCTATTTCCTTACCCAGGATATCAGAAACACTTACTCTTACCGGTCCGTCCTTTGCCAGTGAATATTTAATCATGGTAGAAGGATTGAATGGATTTGGATAATTCTGGTGTAAACTGTATTCCCTGGGGGCTTCCTTTTCTTCCTTAACATCTACTGTAGCAGTTGTCCTGAATCCCCACTGGGCTGACCAATCGCTGATTCCCAGTGTATTTTTGCTCTTTACTCGCCAGTAGTAGATCTTATTATTCACAAGTCCGGATAATGTTACCATAGTATCATTTACTACAGAATCAAAAATAATATTTGAAGTCATTGTCGACTGGGTACCCACCTGAACCTGATATGAAGTAGCCTTATCCTGTTTGAACCATTTCAGAGTAGCATTGACAGGAATTTCTCCTGCAGTATGCTGCGGGGAAGCCAGTGTCGGGGGCAATGGAATGCCTGACTCAAACGAATAGGCCTTTGAGAACTGACTGCTGCCGCCCATACCGGCTGACTTAACTCTCCAGTAGTATTTCTGGCCCGTAGTTATACCCTTAAAGGTATATGTTGTGGATTTCATTTCATATGCATTGGCAACAATAGTATTGAACGTGCTGTCCTTTGCCACCTGAACCAGGTAACTTTCTGCCGCCGGGGCACTCACGCTGGTCCATTTCAGGACGGCCGAGGTAACCTGGCTGGCGTCTTTATCAGCAGGCGAAACCAGAGCCGGGGCAACTGGCACCTGATCTGGCAGCGACAATTCCAGAACATTGCTCATGCTGCTTTCATTTGAGTAACGGTCAACTGCAGTTACAACATAGAAATTTCCGCTGGTTGCTGAATATCTGCCATAGGAGGCAGGCAGTTTTGTCTCGCCATTGGTACCAAATATTTTAGCGGCATTACTCAGGTCAGCCTGCGTTGGCATGGAATCAAATCTGTATACTACATAAACAGTTGCCGTATCACCATCCTGGGCTTTTGCAGGGGCATCCCACTTAAGGTCATATTTGCCAGTTGTAGCATTTTTTTCAGCCTTAAGGTTCGAGGGTGCATTTGGCTTTGTATTGCTGCCAGGCAGCCATGCCATCTTGGGAGTTAAAGCAGAATGCACATAGTAGTTATGCAGCAGTGTATCTGTGCAGCCTGCATAATTAAAGTCAATCAGACTTCGTGAACTGAAATACACCCCGCCGTTTACCGTAGGAGTGGCTCTGTTCGTTGTCATTTCCCATCCAAGCTCATAAGGGGTAAAACCGGATTCAGTATATCTGTAAGCGGGTAATCCTACATATAGGTGTCTTCCGTTGAGTGTGGAAACACCGGACCATGATGGCAGCTGATTATTGTACCTTACCCAATATAACTGCGGCATTATATAGTCAATATATGAGGGGGTCTTCTGTGCTACACCGGCTGTATCGACATAAGTTCCCTGCAGCCATCCGAATGCATCACAAAAGATGTCGTTGTTGACCGATGGATTTCCTGACGGACTGACACCAAATTTAATCCATGGTTTGACTGCCTTAATGCTGTCATTTATGGCAGATAATAGAATATTGACATTATTTTTGCGCCATGCAGCCCTGTCTGTAAAGTTCTTTTTATATTTGGCGAAAGACTTGTCGTCATTAAATGAACCATAGTCTGCATAAGGATAAAAATAATCGTCAAAATGAATACCATCAACGTCATATCTGCGAACGATATCCATTATTACCTTAATAAGAAATTCCCTTACTTCCGGTAAAGCAGGATCAAGAAAAGTATACGGCGTGCTGCTGCACTTGATTGTCCACTCAGGATGGAGCCGTGCCACATTATTGGCAGCAAGGGTAGTCGGATATCCGCCCTGGTCAATAATACGGTAGGGATTCAGCCATGCGTGCAGTTCCATTCCTCTTTTATGTGCTTCCTGAATTGCAAAACTCAGGGGATCATAATTCGGATCTGAGGGAGCAGAACCTTGTGTACCTACAAGATAATGTGACCATGGTTCAATATTGCTCTTATAAATAGCATCTCCAAGTGGTCTGACGTGGAAATAGATCGCGTTCATTCCATAGCTCTTATGTAAATCGAAGATCGATACAAGCTGGTTTTTCTGGCTGGCAATGTCTGAGGCGCTGGTACCGGCGGCAGATGGCCAGTCACCACTCCTGGGAGACATCCATACTCCCCTCATCTCATACTTTGGTATGATCTGGGAATATGTCAACAGGGATGAACAAACTAATACTAAGAAAAGGTAGATAATTTTTTTCATAAGCACTTCGGGTTTATTTTATTAAATATATTAATTGACCATAGGGAAAATAGTAAAAATATTTTTAATTGCGAATAGAATTGATGAGATCTGAGGAATAAGCTGAAGGTATTTTTTTTAGTACTTTTGATGTATACCCCATTTAAAACAAAAGCCGCTATTCGCGGCTTTTGTTTTATAATATAACCAGTAGACTGATTACTTCAGCAAAGTCATCTTGCGGCTCATTAAAATACCATTTGTGTTCAACTGGTAGATATAGATGCCTGATGTCAGGGTTGAAGCATTCAAAGTTACTGAATAATTACCCTTTGACATTTCCTGGTTAACCAAAGTAGCTACTTCTTTACCAAGAATATCATAAACTTTCAGAGATACCATACCGTCCTTAGCAATAGAGAACTTAATCTCTGTTGATGGGTTGAACGGGTTAGGGAAGTTCTGTGAAAGTGAATAATTATCAACAACCTTTGCGTTTTCTCTCTTAACATCACTTGGCAGGTTGGCATTGGTATATTTCTGCAGGAAAGGAACGGCGCTGTTATTGAATTCAACCATATAAGCGGTCTTTCCGTCGTTACTGAATGCAATACCTCTGTTTCTTTCTGATGTAGCAGAAGGAGTAGCATCTGCAAACTGCCATTTCAAGCTGTCAATAACCTTGTAATCTGTAGTTCTTACACCATAATATGTACCGATAGTAACATATTTATCCTGCTGTAAAGGACCATAAGTGCCTGTCGGTTTATCATTGTATGAACCACCGCTAACATATAACAATTTGTTTCCTCGGTTCCAGCCTATACCTTCAATCTTCCAGCCCTTGAAAACTGTATCTGTCAGCTTGAATGGTTCAAATAATCCGGCTTTTGTATATTTATAGCAAACACCAGCAGTATACCTTGGAGCATAAATTGTGCTACCATCGTCGCTTACTTCCAGAGTTCTACCAATATCAGGTAAAGTATCAACTGCGTTTTCAACAAATGTCAATGTTGAATCCAAAACTTTAATTGGCAATGCGCCAAGTGTATGGCCAACATATATATTACCATTTTTGTCGATTGCAACTTTTGTCAAGCCAGCACCATCAGCGTATTTACCCATGAAAGCACCGGTCTTATAATTGAACTTCAACAATGTAGTACCCTGTGAAAGGACCATGTTGCCGCTCTGATCTCTTCTGATACCGGTATTGGCACCGAACCATAAAGGTACGATATGTCCATTATCCGTATAATATTTGATAGGTGAAAATGAAGCAGGTGTTCCGTCCGGTTTGTAAACAAGAACCGGGTTGGTGGAATACCACTTGTTAGCACTATCAGGAACCTGAACAGTATCTTTTACTAACGGTCTATAAGGAACAACCCAAACATTCCCTGCTGGATCTACTTCAATACCATGACCGCCGCTATTGGCTTTCAGAGTATCGAGGCCGGTTCCGAATGAACCTTTTGTCCACTGGGAGTAGCTCATGGTTGACAATGATAAAACAAGAACAGCGAATAACAATAAACGTTTAATCATAACTCACTCCTTTTTGTTTGTTGAAAGATATCTAAAATGTAACAAAAACATACCTTTAATCCAAATCAGAACACTAAAAAGTTAAGCCATAATATGGTGCACCTTTTTTAAATACAAATGCCTTATATAACGTTGGGATTGGGTTTTTATCTGTTTCATCAGAGAGTTTATCTCTTGAATAATAAAGATAATTATCAGCCGGATCCCATACGAAACTGTTGAATTTAGGCAACAATACACCAGGAAGCAGTGTCTCAGAAACTGTGGATGACTTAACAATCAGGATGGTTTGACTACCATCAGTTCCTACATACAGATCGCCATCTTCGCTGAATGTTAACCCAAGGACACTCTTTCCAGGATACTTTGCAGCAAAATCGAAATACAGTTCTTCGCTTCCGGCTGCTATTTCGCCGTTAACGATTTTGTATCTCCAGATGCCTTCCTGCCCATCCTTGTTTCCACCTACGTAAAGATATAGATCGCTTCCTTTTGCAAATACACGAACCGAGGTTATCTTGGATCCGGTTGTGGCATATTTATATTTGGTTACTTTCAAATCAGGAGTAACCTTAAAAATATTCAAACCTTCACCAGCCACCCACATATTAGCCTGCGGATCAAAGTCAAAATCCGTGACGTTTTTATCTATACCCTGTGTTGGACCAACCCAGGGAGCCTTATCAGGAGCAACACCAGGATTAATTTTCCAGATACCCAGATACTTTCTTGCACCGAACAGCTGTCCGTTTGCGCCGTATGGACCGTATGCAAACTTCAGTGATGTCCAGTTGGTTTCGTTACCCAAACCTCTGGGGGCATAGCTTGTAAGAGCCTGTGATTTATCAATTTTCTTAACACCATTTAATCTCTGCGAAACATACATATTACCCTGTTTGTCAAAGGTAACTGCAGTAGGTTCCTCAGCAAATCTGAAAGGATAATAAACGGTCATTATCGCTCTCAGTTTGTATGGCTGTGGATCAGAAATCTTGCTGCCGGTTCTTAAGCTTACTCTGACCATCAGTGAATCTTTCGGAGTATTTGGAGCCTTTACCTTCAACTGTGTCGGTGTAGCTTCTACAATTGTTGCAGCGGTATTATCAAAATAAACGATTGCCGTATCTGTACCCGTAACCAGATTCGATCCGGTTATAGTAACTACGTCGTAACCAGCAAAAGCTTCCCCGTTGGGGGTAATGCCTGTAACAACAGGATTAACAGCTCCACGGTCTTTATATTCGTCATATATAATCGGTGCTGCATCCTTTCCGCAGCCACTGTACATTACTAGCCCAAGGAACAACAGGACCAGGTATTTTATACGACTTAGGATGTAAATATTGTTTTTCATATTCATACCATTTATTGACTAAAATTATTATTAGCTTATAAAGCGAAATTTAAACTGATTCTGTGAACCGCATTGAATATTCCATAAGGGGTATATGCGTAATCAACACCCAGGACATAGTTCTGATATGACTGTTTTACTCCAACACCCAGCGTATAGCTTCTTTCATCAGCGGGATAATTATAACCAGCTCTTAAAGAAACAGTGTTCATAAATGTATATTCAGCACCCAGGTTTACCTGTTCGGGATAATCCCTGAAGTGAACGGCATCCACAGTCATAAGGAGCGAATGCATGTTCTTATCAACGTTGTCAAACAGATCAACAGCATTGAATGACAAACCGATTCTGAATGTCAATGGCAGCTGGAAATTCTCTTTCTCGAACTTTGTTTCCTGTGAGAAGTTTCTGACAGACATAGCAAAGTTAAGACTGCGGAATCCTGTTCTGTACAACAAGCCGAAATCAAAAGCCATCACACCCTTTACGTTGTCTTTCTTTGTGTAACCGTTTGCATCAGCTCCGGTAACAGCAGCACCGAGTGACTGCTTTACATACTTCACTGCACCACCAAGAGCGAACTTATCATTCAGTGCCCTGGAATAGCTTACTCCAAATGAGAATGCATAAGGACGGAAGGTGCCGAGTTCTGTATAACCCAAAGGATCTGTAGTTGATGGTATGGTTTCAATCAGATCGCCATAATTTACGCTTAAGGCCGTAACACCGATAACACCCATATCTCCTCCAAAAGGAGCAAATGTTGCAGAACCATACAGATATTTGATATCTGCGATCCACGTCATTGATCCAACTGAAGCCGAGGCAAAATTTTCCTGCCTTGCCACGCTGGCCGGATTTGCGAATAGAAATGCAGCATTGCCTTCAATGGCAGTAACCGCCTCACCGAGTGAGGCAGTCCTTGCATCTATAGTCGCATTCATGAACTTCATACCAGACTGTGCCAGCTTCTGATTATCCTGGGCCAGTACTTTGCCTGATATTAAAGATCCTATGATAAAACTTATTGTCAATATTAATATTTTTTTCATTTTAATTACCTGCTTGATGATAATTATTATCTAATTACTGAGAATTTAGCAATATGCTTTTCACCTGTTTCAGTATTAGTGACTACTGCTATATAAATTCCGCTGACCAGAAGCTGGTTGGAACTTGTAACAGATCTCCAATACTCGTCACCGCTGCCATTCGCATGTTCAATTGTCTTAATCAGTTCTCCTAACTCCGTATAGATCTTTATCGTACATTTTCCAGGTATATTATAGAAGTGGAGTTCGTTCTGATAATTTTCACCGAATCTGTATTTATTGGCATCAGAACCGATAAAGAAAGGATTAGGAACTACCCTAACGTCGTTAATATTTGTACCAGCTGGCCTCAACAGATTTGCTCCGTCATAAGTCTGGGTATAATACCTGCTGCTTTTTAATGTATATGCAGGTATATTTAAGGTTGGATTGGCCGGCTGATCATTACCAACTGCAAGTATGTAGTAGAAGTAATAATATCCGCGTATCGGAGTTTTATCTTCAAAACTTCTTTCACCGGCATCGGCTTTATGAATTAAATGATAAGTACTATCGTACTGTCCTAATGCCCTGTAGATTTCGAATCCCTTTACTGTAGGATCATCGCTATCCCAGCTCAGCATAATTTTATCACCACCAGAGGTAACCGAGAACATTTTTGGAGGTCTTGGAGCCTGGGGCAGATTCCAGTTATTTTTATAGTTATCTGTCACCCTTCTCCAGGTCTGCATTAATGAATCCTTACCCGTCATTACCAATTCATTTTTCTGCTGCTCAACGGTCTTAAAGCTTGCTGTACCAGCAGACTGTTTGTACTTTCTTCCCATTTCAACTGCAGCTTCACGGCTTATACCGGCAGCACCTTCCACGACCACTATCTTAACACTCTGACCAGGTGCAATATCATACGGGCCATAAGAGTTGTTTGCAGAGAATCCGCCAGGAGTACCTTTTGCAGGATGAGCAGTCTGGTTGGCAAATTCCTTAAAGTTAACTACTCCGCCTTTCATTGCATCAGGATGAACGCTGTAAGCGTGTCTTGGATTTGAAGTCGGCAGAGTGATGCAATCCAGGTATTCACTCTTCATCTTACCCATATCAAAGGCACTGTTTCCTGAATAATTTGCAACGTCTGATGAAAGATATGTTGTTATAGGAAGCTTTGTATTATCACTGCTGTCTGTAGCTGACTGGTCAGCGTGCAGAGTCAGAACACCCAAAAACTGGGGTGCTGCAAGGCGTCCTACTGTATCTGATTTCGGAGCATAACCTTCTGAGTTGGTCGGATCCCAGATCGGGCCGCCAATATTATTGTATGTAACGGTTTTGTCAGGGAAATATCCATGCCATGCAAACTGGGTTCTGAAATTTTCACCGGCAGGATCAGGCAACACACCGTCGCCTCTTGCATCCAGCATAGTGTTCATACCCCAGCCCGAACCGTTTCCAATTACATATCTGGTCTGCTTGTTTGCGGCCCAGCGGTAATTGAAGTAGAAATATACACCTTTTACAGTCTGGTCCAGAACTTTAACGTTCTTTTCACTGGTATAGCCGGTGTTTGTGAAGGTATATTCTGAAACAATATAATTATCATGGAACTGTGAGCTGAACTCGAAAATCTTCCTTTCCATCGTGATTCCGAGCAGTGTATTAACCTTATTTACAATCATTCTGTCATAAGGCATATTTGGGTCAATAACATCATTCTCCACCGTTTTTTCAAAAGATGGGTTATTGTCTACCAAAACAACAGGCTGTTCAAATTTACTGTACATCTTAAGTTCCACAGGGAAGAACTCTCCGGCTCCGGAAATTCTGGGCCCTACGTGAACTACTCTGTAAGGATATGTACCCGTAGCATCTGTAAAATCCTTAGCACCGATCCAGAAGCCCTTGGCGCACTGCATATCCTGATACTTATAGATTGCGGGCCACTGCAGGCCGTCCTGCTGTACCTTGGGAGTACGTCCTTCTTCAATTTCACATCCTATTGCAGAGTAAAAATTGTGCAGCGAACCGACACTCATGTTTTTGAAAGAGTACTGCGCTGATGTGAGCCTGGGGCCCGACATAAACAATACACTCAGCAATACTAGTGTTACAAAATATTTATTAAAACTTTTTATCATTGTTTTCCTCGTCTAAATTAGAATATTTCTAATGAGAATCTTAAACCCCAGTAGATATCCCTGGGATTCAGGAACGTGAAGTAATCCTGGTTAGGCATATCGATATACGATTTGTTCTTTTTCCATTCTTCCTTCTGTGCTTCACTTGCGCTTTCATCCCATGCATGATAATCACCCTTTCTGTAATCGCCGGGCTTATCATCTCCATAAACATAAGTACCAGGTACGTTAATGTTTGAATAAGGTACTTTTATGTTTCCGTTTTCATCTTTCGGGAAGTTTTCAAAAACGCTTTCCGGCAGGTGCAATGATTTCATATAATTATTGTAATCATTTGATTCTGTAAAGCCGGCCACATTATCCATATACTTCAGGTTTAAGGCGTTCTTTACATCGATGAAAAGCTGCATGCTGAGAGGACCGAAATTGAAATTCTTTGCAAGTTTGAAGTCCACGTTGTAGTTATCTAACCACTGAACGTTATTCTGAACACCGGGTATTGAACCACCACCGGTCCAGGTATCATAGAGTCCTGAACGCCATGTGGCGAGGATACTTAAGCGCCAGTCTTCAAGCAAATATAATCCGCCAACCTTGGGACCGAATTCCATTGGAGTAAACATATCTACATTGGCACGGGCATATGGCTGAGGTACGGGTTTTGTAACCAGGTTATAGTTATTGAGAGCTTCTCTTTCATTTTCTCTCTGTACGGCCGGATTTTCATTATAAGCTGCAAAACCGAATCTGCCGCTGGTGGAAACCATATAAGTATAGTTAACAAAGCCCTGAATCCAGTTACCGCGGTTCTTTGTGACAGTAGCTTCAAAACCTCTGATATCAGCATAAGAATTTGGCAGAGGTGTAGAATAATCGGTTGAACCGTTGCGGCTTGTATATCTTACTGATAATGGCTGCAATGCTACGTCTTTGTAGTAACCTGATAAACGTACCAGGAACTGATCAAGAAAACTCTGTTCGTAACCGAGTTCATACATTATGGTTCTTGGCAGAGGATTGTTCGGGTTAGCTAAATATGTAACTGAATTATTATCACTGAACCTCCTCAACAAATAGAGGTTTGTTGGAGTCGGCATTGATCTGAAATGTCCATAGTTAAAGAACAGTTTGCTGCTCTCGCTAAGCGGGAAAGCAATGCCTAAACGCGGGCTGACTGTTACGTTTGACTTTGTCGGTTCAAGGTTTAACAAAGTGTCTATTCCCAGCGACTCAGATGATGAGAAAGCAGGAGAGTACGGATTTGAAACCGTATACCATTTGCTGTTGGCAGCTGAATAATCCACCCTGACGCCTAAATTAGCTATCATACCTTCAAATTCCAGTTTATCCTGTGCATAAACTGATCCGCGGATTGGATAAGCATTCCATGTGGTTCTGTATCTTCCGCTGGGCAGGAACTTGTCGTATGAACCATAATTTGCCAGGTTCTCTGAATAGTTAAATTCAAAACCTGTCTTAACGTTGTTGTATTTATCAAGCTGTGAAGTAAGATCGAATTTAGCCGTATAAGCATTTACTTTACTTGTATCTCTGGAGTTACTGAAACCAACGCTCATTCTGAAGTTCTCAACACCCGTGGTCGGAGCTTCCCAGAAGCCATAAGGACTTTCATCAACATAATAATTGTTGCCAAATTTGTAAATCCTGCTGGTATCCCTTAATCTGCCAGGACTTGTATCGTATTTGGATGAGAACCTGCTGAGGGTTACTTCATAAAAAGTACTTGGACTCAAAACGTGTGTCAGTTTAGCACCAAAGTTTGACATGTTAACAGTTGATGGTGTAAAATAATCATTTGTAAAGAGCCTGTTTTCAATGGTTTTATACTGTGAGAAATTGCTCAATGAAGAAGCAATGCTGTAAGGAGATCTGAATAACCCAACATCTCCGGTACCATTGTTTGAAGTTCCCTGCTGCTGACCAACTAACCCTTCCAGGTTAAGTTTCATACCCTGAGCCAGATCGGCAGTCAGTCTTAACTGAAAGTTATTGTCGGTATAAGCATCGCGTGACAGAGGCACAATATACATTTCTCTTGTTCCCCTGTAAGCAGCCAAAAAGCGCAGGTTGCCTAAATGCTGACTGATACCCGGGAAATAACCAGTTACAGAAAGATCTATATCGTAATCAGGTTTTGTAATATCAGTATTTCTTCTGTGCTGGAATAAGTATAATTTCTGAAGTTCCTGTGGGGTCAGGGCAGTAGCGGGATTGTCTCTGAACATCTGTGCTGAAAGAGCATTCCAGCCTGAAAATTCAGGATACTGCGCACGTGTGTATGAATCCCATGCTCCGTTACCAGTACCGGTCCATGCAACTGCATCATCAACATACGGTCTCATCCAGAATGCATTTTTGTCCTGTGGTGAGTTGCCGAAATGTTTTGGAGCAGTAGGCCTGTATCTGCCATAGAAGAAAACACCGAACCTGTCGGTCTTACCTTCTTTTGAAACCACGTTAACCAGACCTGAACGAACGTTACCGTATTCAGCATTAAAACCACCAGTCTGTACCTGGATTTCTTCAATAGCTGTTGTACTGATGCCTGTATAAGGCTGGTTGGTACGTTCATCACGCAGAGTAATACCGTTCATCATCCAGGTAGTCTGATCGGCACTGCCGCCACGGAAGCTTGTTCCATCAATACCAGCCTGGAGGCCTACCATATTGGATATCTGCGCAACAGGAAGGTTTTCCATTTCCTTGCTGCTAAGGTTAATTCTACTCGAAGAAACGTCCTTCTGAACTACCGGAGTCTGAGCAACTACAACAACTTCAGCCGTCTGTACTGAAGTCTCAGCAAGAATGATTTCCTGCTCGGTTGTCTGGTCAATGTTTACCCTGACGTTTCTTATGTTTGTAGCATTGTAGCCTATTAGTGAGGCTTTAATATTGTATGTTCCTGGAGGGACATTTAAAATGGTGTAAAAGCCGTCCATGTTTGAAGCGGCTCCTAATTTTGTTCCTTCTAATATAATATTAGCACCAAGCAAAGTTTCGCCGGTTTTTGAATCTTTAACGACACCGGTTATCTTTCCTGTCTGTGCAAATATTTGGATTGTTGTTAGAAGTACTAAAAGTAGAAAAGTTCGTAACACTAATCTCATGTTTCTTTCTCCTTTTCCGGCGAGGTGAGTTTTACCGGAAAAATTAAAATATTTGGATTAAATTAAATCAGACAATCATATAAATTTTACCGAGAAAAACCTACAAAAAATATTTTCATTTGTCAAATGAAAACATCTACAATCTTTTGGATTTGCCATGGTATTTTTTTCCCCCTGCCTGTTTATACGATTACTGCACAAGTTTGCGCAAATTATCGAAATTATTGCGGAATTGTTTAATGCAGATTCCCATGCTTATCCACGGGCTTCCGGGAGTAATTTTCTTCCCCGGCACAGCACATTTTCATATTATTTTTAATTGACAATGTTTTCAGGAACTAATAAATCCTGACGTTTCGTTATAAATATGACTGCACTGTGTTTTGGGTAATTTTCATACCGGATAACGCGTCCGGTTATTAATGGCCACCTCTTAATTAATACGGGTTATTTATGGAAGCAGGCACCTGTGTATCTATATGTATAGTAAAGTCTTATCTATATATATTGCTGGTTTCACCTCTTTACTCCTACTATAATGGCTGTACCGACAAAACCGTTTCATTTAAACTAATCATTTCCGGTAATCATGCTCAGAACCTTTTATATACCATACTTAAAGAAGGAGCCTTCGCTCAAGCACCCCCGGTGGCAGACTGGATCATAATAAAATTAATAGAGTAACATTGCTTATGCAAAACAGAGCAATAAACAATTAATACCGGAGAAATAAATGAAATATATCGTATGTATGCTGATTTTGTTGAGTTCTTTATTGTACTCAACTGAATTTCAGGTGGATAAAGCGAAAAAAAACCTGGTCAAGTTCGTATCTGACGCAAAAATCGAAACTTTTGACGGTACTACAGATAAAATTGACGGTTATATATTCTACGAAGGGGATGACATTCTCTCAAAGAATGATATCTACCTGGAAGTAGACCTCAGGACAATCGATACGGGTATTGGCCTGCGCAACAGACACATGAGGGAAGATTACCTTGAAACCGATAAGTATCCGATGGCAACCTTCAAAGGGAAAATTACCAGGGCAAATAAGATTTCCGGTAATGATTACAACGTGATGGTTGACGGCAAAATGACTATTCACGGGGTAACCAGACCCATAACCGTAAACGGCGTACTGAGCAGTACCGGCGACGGTTACAGGATCAAAAGCAATTTTGAACTCAGATTGCCTGACTATAATATTTCTGTACCGTCCCTCATGTTCATGAAAATCAGTGAAATAATGAAAATGGAGCTGGACTTTTTTACAAGACTGGTTAAAAAGTAGTAAAACCGCGCTATTAAGGAATGGAGCCTCAGGGAAAGAGTATATGGATTGATCAAATTGCTGTGTCCTGCCTTCAGAAAGCAAGACGTGCAATGATATAAGTGCTGAAAAGCAGCAGATAAGAAGCAATATTAGTAAAGTATCAAATAGGAGACTTAAAACGATGAAAGGGATGAAGTTCTTTAGGCTGACCCTGATAACAGCAGTATTGTTATCTGCAACTCTTTTTGCCCAGGAAGAGAAGGTTGAATGGAAACACACAGAAACTACCACTGAAACCGAACTGCATCTGTTCCGTTCCACACAATCTGTAAACCTTCCGACGGCTGAAATGCTTCAGAAAGGAGACTGGCAATTTGAAATTTCTCACCGGTTCCTGCCAAACATTAAAACGGGAATCAAAACATTTTATGGCCTGGACGGGCCGGTCAACATGCGCCTTGCACTTGGATACGCAATTCTCAACAATCTGATGATAACTTTGGGCAGGAGCAACGTTAATGACAATGTAGACCTTTGGTTAAAATACAAGGCGCTGCAGATTCCCAATGACCTCATCCCGCTGGTTGTGTCATTGCGCCTGGGAACAGGATGGAACACAGAGGTACCAAACCGCGAGTCCGGCAATAGCAGAAATTACCAATACTACGGGCAGTTAATACTTAACACTCTCATTAGTAAAAGGCTGGGGATCGGAATCGTGCCTTCATACCTTAATAACAGCGATTTTCTTACCAATGAAACGCAGAATTCTTTTACCCTGGGGACAAACGTTCAAATATATTTCTCCAGGTTGTTTGCCGTACTCTTTGAATGGAATCCGACCCTGGCCGGCTTCAGAACATTTGCCAATCCGGTCGCCTTCGGAATTGAATTAAATACCGGGGGACACTTCTTTAAGATTATCTTAACCAACAGCACTTATCTGAATCCTTCCCAGTTCCTGGCGGGTGCAGATGAGTCGACCAACAGCGGAAACTGGAAAATAGGATTCAACATAACGCGTCTGTTAAAATTCTGATGGACCCGCATAATCATGCAGGTAATTCCTGTATTATGCGGAATTTGTGCTAAAAACTGCATACATATGTGATTGTCAGATACATTTTTTAATGTTATCTACTATTAGAGAAATTAATTTACTCGAAGATGACCAGAGAGTTTTTTAGCTGCTGTTGTTCCCGGATCCCTGATCAGCTAAAAATTGAAGACTTAAGTATAACTGGGTCAGAATTAACTATATAGCAGGAGAATCACTATGAATGCAGACAAATCGAAAATGCAGAATCCTTTAGCTGATTTGATAAGCGATGAAGTCTATTCATTGCTGAGCAGCTATTACCTGATTGACGAGGTATCAGTAAGGGATTATTTGATAAGGAAGAAATTCAGACAAATGAAGGATAGCAATATCAGGACCAATGACGCGGTTGAATCCATTATGGAAGAGTTCCCCCATTTGCAGTTTGATACAATTAAAAAGATCATTTACCATCCGCAGAGGAACAGAAAACCGCTTTTTTAATTATTTGTGTGAATCCAATAACAAAATATAAAATCCCGGATCTGCTGATCCTGTAGCCACTGCAGGGGAAATCCCTCCCTGCTGCAATTACTTCCCTGCAATCCGGAACTGCCAGCATTTTATTCAGGAGAGCAGTCTGGGATTTCTTCTTCAGGGGCATGTCGTATCTGCCGGTACATTTCTTTTAAGGATCGATTTTTATAGTTAAATTCTTGTTACTATTTTATATTTTAGTGAAACCTAAAAACAAGTATAGCATGCACCCAGGTATCCAATTTTTAATAATCTCTGTTTTTCTTCTGATTCTGCCATTTGGTTCTGCTGCCGTGGTCAATGCACAGAATAATTCCGAGAGCTTTGAACACATTTCAATCGAGCAGGGCTTATCTCAAAGCTCTATCAACAGTATAATACAGGATTATAAGGGCTATATGTGGATTGCTACGGCTGATGGACTTGACCGTTACGACGGATATTCATTCAAGGTATTCAGAAATAATCCCGAACAGCCATCCTCACTGTCCGACAACAGCGTTGTTTCTCTCTTTGAGGATAAATCAGGTAATCTTTGGGCCGGTACCCTGCTTGGCACTCTGAATAGATTCGACAGGAAAACGGAACAGTTCCTCAAATATAACCTGAGCTCCGATTCCGGGTATACTAATCTGGAAATGAATATCATGCCGGAGTATCCACTTACTTTTGCCCGCTTTAATGACAGGACAATCACCGCCATCATTGGCGATAAAAAGGGAATCCTCTGGATCGGCACCTGGGGACAGGGATTATTCAGGTTTGATCCTGCAAACGGAAATGTAAAAAGATATAAACATAACCCTTCAGACCCCAACAGCCTGAGCAATGACCGCATTGTTTCTCTATTGGAAGACAGAAACGGCATCCTATGGATTGGCACCTTTGGCGGAGGCCTCAACAGGGCAGAAAGTATCTACAACGGCTCCAGTCAGCAGGGAACCCTGCAATTTACCAGATTTCAGAATATTCCCGCCCTTAACAGCAGCCTTAGCGATAACAGGGTCATCTCACTGGCCCTGGACATTGACGGTAATCTCTGGGCAGCTACATTCGGAGGCGGATTAAACAAACTGGCAAACAACTTTTTATCCTCAAAAAACAAGTCCGCCGTAAAATTTGTCAGATACATGAATAACCCTGCCAATAAAAATTCGCTCAGCAATAACTGGACAATGAAAATTATTCAGGATAAACTTGGTTACCTTTGGATAGCCACATTCGGGGGAGGATTAAATAAGTTTAATGTGAATTCCGGAACCTTCACCATCTACAGGAATATCCCCCTGAATCCGAACAGCCTCAGCGATAACGACATAATCTCACTTTGCGAGGATCGGACCGGTATTATCTGGATCGGAACACACCTGGGTAAGGGAATTAACAGATTTGACCGCAGCAGAAATAAATTCACACACTACTCCTATATCCCGGGCAACGCAAACAGCCTGAGCGATAACGTAGTCTGGACCTTCTCAGAAGATAATTCGGGTCATATCTGGATCGGCACCTACAGGGGAGGGTTAAACAAATTTGACAAAGCGGCCCGCAAATTCGTAAGCTATAAGCATGACCCCGCCGTTTCATCGTCTATTAGCAGCAATCACATCCGGTCGGTCCTGGCCGACAGGTCGGGCAATATCTGGGTCGGCACCTATAACGCCGGACTAAACCTGTTTAGCAGCAGAACCGGTAAATCCAGGCGTTTTCTTAATAATCCCTCCGATTCCGCGAGCATCAGCGGCAATCAGGTAATCTCAATATTCGAGGACCGAACAGGCACGTTATGGGTGGGCACCTTTGGCGGCGGCCTGGATAAGGTAATGCGCAATAACGGCAATATTTCCTTTATTCATTACAGAAATAACCCGGCCGACCCCAAAAGCCTCAGTGATAACCGTATATATAAGATATATGAAGACAGGTCGGGTAACCTGTGGATTGGCACCTTTGGCGGCGGACTAAGCAGGTTCGATCAGTCCTCCGGAACTTTTATAAATTACCGCAATAATCCGGCTGACACTTACAGCCTCAGCGACAACAGGGTAATTTCGATCTATGAGGATAGAGCCGGGACACTCTGGATCGGAACTTATGGCGGCGGACTTAACAGATTTGACACAAAGACCGGAAAATTTTACAAATATATTCAGGATAAGTCCCACAGCAGTGTGGTATATGGAATACTTGAAGATAATAACCATAACCTCTGGATAAGCTCAGATAATGGCCTCTCCAGATTCAATCCGGCTACAGCTACCTTCGTAAACTATGATCTGCACGACGGCCTTCAGAGCATGGAATTCAGCGGCGGAGCATATTATAAGACTCGCAGCGGAGAGATGTACTTCGGCGGTATTAACGGTTTCAATTGCTTTTATCCGGACAGCATTAGTGAAAACACCCATATCCCTCCCGTGGTCATCAGCGCCTTCAGGATCTTTAACAGACAGATCGACGGGGAAAGCAGCGATATCGTCCTCAGTAATAAAGATAATTTCTTCTCCTTTGAATTTGCTGCGCTGGACTATACAAATTCTGAACAAAACCGCTATGCATATAAACTGGATGGCTTTGATAACGACTGGCATTACACGGATGCTTCCAGAAGACTGGCTAACTACACGAACCTGGATCCCGGTAAATATGTTTTCAGGGTAAAAGGCTCCAATAATGACGGTATTTGGAACGATCAGGGCATTGAGGTCAGGATTACCATACTCCCTCCTTTCTGGCGTACATGGTGGTTTATTGCAATGACAGTGATCCTGCTAGGCGGAACTCTGACATTCTTTACAGTCAGCAGGGTAAGACAGCTGCTTGCAATTGAAAGACTGAAAACAAAACTCGCAGCCGACCTGCACGATAATATTGGATCCGGCCTTACCGAAATATCCATCCTCAGCCAGGTTATAGCTAATGAGCTTAACAGAAACCATAATACTGAAGAAGTTAAGCAGAAACTTCAGAATATCAACGAAACATCGGGACAACTAATAGACAATATGAGTGACATAGTATGGGTGGTAAACCCCAGGAGGGATACACTATACGACCTGATTCTGCGCCTGAAGGATTCTTATTCGGAAATATTCTCTTCACTCGGCGTCTCATTCAGGGTTAATGACCTGGAGATGCTTCATAGCGTAAAGCTCCCGATGGAATACAGGCAAAACCTTTACCTGATCTTTAAGGAGTCCATTAATAACAGCCTTAAACACAGCAATTGCCAAAAAATCACGCTCGATACTATACTTAATGGCAGAAAGCTTGAACTGATGTTAAAAGATGACGGCCGGGGTTTCGATATGGCAAATTCCTCACCGGGCAACGGATTAAGAAATATTAAACGCAGGGCAAAGAGCCTGGGGGGACAACTGACAATTGAATCGGCCTGCGGCAAAGGTACCAGCATCAGATTTCTTGGTAAAATTCCACGAACAAATTTGATTTTTACGAAACATAAGGAATAATGAATCGTCTTAATTACGGGAACTAAAAGCGAAGTTAATGAACAATTAAAATGAGTTTGAATAATATGATAACGGTAATTATAGTTGAAGACAATAAAATAATCCGTGAGGGACTTGCTGCTCTTATTAATGGAACAGATGGTTTCACCTGCACGGCAGCTTATCCGGATTGTGAAAGCTTTCTTAACAATCTGGAATGCTCTAATGTTGACGTCGTACTGATGGATATCGGACTGCCGGGTATGTCGGGTATTGAAGGTGTCATCAAGGCTAAGAAAATGTGTCCCGACCTTAACATTCTCATTCTTACGGTCTATGAAGAGAGTAAACTTATTTTTGAGGCCCTCTGCGCCGGAGCCTGCGGATATCTGGTTAAAAAGACTCCCCCCTTAAGACTGCTGGAGGCCATAAAGGATGCCCATGAAGGCGGCTCCCCTATGAGCTCACACATAGCACGCAAAATAGTAACGGTATTTCAGCAAAACAGCAATCCGCTTTTCCCTGATTCCCAGTTCGACCTGACCGTAAGGGAAAAGGAGGTGCTGACCGGGCTGGCCGAAGGCAGCAGTTATCTGGACATTTCACAGCGCCTGTTCATCAGCATCGATACTGTAAGGCATCATATCCGGAATATATACCGCAAACTCCACGTCCATTCCCAGTCCGAGGCGGTCGCAAAAGCCCTCAGAAAGGGACTCATATGATATAGTGATACAGAATTGTACAAAAACCGGGACAGGATTTTTTCTGTCCCCCTGACTACCCGTAATTTCTCCCTGAAATTAATTCACTTCATCCCCCGAATCTGACACTTCAGACACATAATATACGGCCTCGGGAGTTTCTCCCTTTTCCCCATATACAGGATTATATATTTTCAGAAAGCAGTTCATAAAAAAATTAAATATTCAGGGGAAACATCTTTTAGGGGCATATTATGAAAAATGTTAAAATTACTTTAGGCTTTATTGCGGCAGGGGTAATAATCATTACGATTTTGTTTTTAAACAGGTCTTCCAGGGAATCCCAGATAGATAAAGCAGTTCTTGAGGATGTAACTGTCTCTGTAGCTCCGGCAACTGAAGAAACAGTATCCGACAATCTTTCTATCATAGGCACCGTACAATCCAACAATGACGTCATGGTAATTTCAGAGACCCAGGGCAAAACATTGAAAGTATTTATTAAAACCGGCGACCGCGTTTCTGAGGGAGCTCCCATCGCGCTTATTGACGATGAGCTCAAGCAGGCCGCATTTATGACGGCAAAGGTAAATCTTGAAAAAGCCAGGAAGGACCTCCAGAGAATTGAAGCCCTCTATAAGGAAAAGAATGTGTCTGATTCCGACCTCGAAAATGCACGGCTAGGGGCAACGGCAGCAGAAGCACAGTACATCGCAGCAAACAGACAGTTAAATGACACAAAGATAAAAGCTCCTATTTCCGGGTTAATTGCCGATAAATATATCAACCAGGGAACAATGGTCGCGCCTGGAACACCCGTTGCCAATATAATAGATATATCAAAACTGAAAGTAAGAATTAATATCCCGGAAAAGGAAGTATTTAAGATCAGAACCGGGGACGTGATATCACTTAAAACGGATATCTATCCGGGCATTACCTTTAAGGGTAAAATCGAAACTATCAGCTCCAAGGCTGATAATGCGCATACCTATCCCGTCGAAGTCATGGTTTCTAATAATTCCTCCAATCCTCTTAAGGCCGGAATGTTCATGCAGGCAGACTTTACTAACCTTGGGAAAAGACAGACGCTGACTATTCCAAGGACTGCAATTATAAGCAGTATTAAGGACCCAAGGATATATGTCGTTGAAAATGGCATTGCCAGAATCAGAAATATTGTTGCGGGAAAGGAAGCAGATAATAAGATTGAAGTACTGGGCGGTCTGAGGGCCGGCGAAAAGGTAGTCGTTAATGGCCAGAATAATTTAAGTGACAATATGAAAGTCGTTGAGAACTAATGAACGTTAAAAATAAGGATATTTAAAATGACAATTACAGAATTATCAATAAAACGCCCTCCGCTCATTATTGTTATTTTTACCGTACTTGCAGTACTGGGTTATTTCAGCTATAACCAGCTTAGATATGAATTGATACCCGACGTCACTCCCCCGTTCGTTACCGTAATGACAATTTATCCCGGAGGATCTCCCAACGAAGTGGAAACTTCTATTACAAAAATAATTGAGGATGCTGTTTCCGGAATTGATAAGATAAAAAGGATTTATGGCAACTCTTCCGAGGGTGTATCTTTTGTTTTTATTGAATTTACCCAATCCGTGGACGCTGACGTCGCCCTTCAGAATGTGCAGCGCAAGGTAGGTGAAATTGCAAACCAGCTTCCCAGCGGGACAAAAGTCCCCGTGCTTTCAAAATTTTCACTAACAGAACTGCCTATTTTACGAATGGGTGCCGTTGCCGATATGCCTACACATGACTTTTATCAGTTCATGAAGGATAAAGTCAAACCCAGAATATCAAAGCTTGCTGGCGTGGGCCAGGTTACATTTGTCGGAGGCGAGGAAAGGGAGATTAAAGTAAACCTGAACCTCGAAAAGCTGAATTCCTATAACATACCCGTCCTCCAGGTCCTGCAGGCCGTAAAGAGTTCTAACTTTGATTTCCCGGTTGGAAAGATTAAGGATTCTGATGGACAGTACATTGTAAGAATATCGGGGAAATTCAGTTCCACCGAAGAACTGAAGGACCTGATTATCACCAGATCCAAACAGGGCGGGAATATTAAGTTAAGGGATGTTGCCGAAGTTGAGGATGGCACTAAAGAGGCTGAATCCTATAGCAGGCTGAATGGCAAGAATGCCCTCGGCGTTCTGGTACAGAAGCAAACTGACGCCAATGCAGTGGAAGTCAGTCGCCTGGTCAGAGAAGAGCTGAAGAAAATTGAAACGGATAACTCAGGGAAAAAACTGAGGTTTGATGTTGCACAGGACCTCTCGTCATTTACACTGCAGGCAGCACAGGCGGTCAACAAGGACCTTACAATTGCAATTATCCTTGTTGCAATCGTAATGCTGCTGTTTCTGCACAGCCTTAGAAACTCTATAATAGTAATGGTTGCAATCCCTGCCTCACTGATTACTACCTTCATTGCCATGTATGCATTCGGCTTTTCACTGAACCTGATGACATTATTGGCTTTGTCACTCGTAATTGGTATTCTGGTGGATGACTCCATTGTAGTATTGGAGAATATTTACCGTCACCTGGAATTGGGCAAGGAAAGGAAAAAAGCCGCTCTGGATGGCAGAAATGAGATAGGATTTGCCGCTCTTTCAATTACCCTGGTAGACGTTGTTGTGTTCCTGCCCCTTGCGTTAATCCAGGGCCTGATAGGCGATATAGTACGCCAGTTCGCCCTCGTCGTCGTGGTTTCCACACTCGTTAGCCTGTTCGTTTCTTTTACTATTACACCCATGCTGGCCTCCCGCTTTACAAAACTCCAGCACCTGAAGCGAAATTCGTTAATGGGAAAGTTCGGCATATGGTTTGAAAGTTTCTTCGACAGAATGACACTGAAATATGCAGGCCTGCTTAAAACTGGCTTGAACAATGGATGGAAGATAATCCTCGTAGCAGGCGTGCTGGTAATACTTTCCATCGCCCTTATCCCAACGGGTTTCATTGGCTCTGAATTCATGCCTCCATCCGACAGGGGCGAACTTTCAGTGGTAATGGAACTACCCGAAAGAATTAACCTGGAGGAAACCAACCAGATTACACTGCAGGCAGAAAGGATCATGTCACGCATGCCCGAAGTCAGGAAAATTTTTGTTAACGCAGGGGCATCTTCCGAAGGCTTTATCGGATATACATCAAACAATGTGGCTGAACTGAATATATCACTCGTACCAAAGTCCCAAAGAAAGAAAAGCGACATTCAGGTCAGCCGCGAAATAAAACAGAAGCTGCTGCAGATCCCCGGCGTTAAACCCAGAGTCAGCCCTATAGGTATTTTCGGCAGCTCCGATATGTCACCAATAGCCCTTCTTGTAAGCGGGCCCGACTATAACGAAGTACAGTTGACAGCCGAAAGGATTAAAAATGTCGTAAAAATGATCCCGGGCACCGCAGACGTCAGACTCAGCAGCGGAGAGGGCAAGCCTGAAACCCGCGTGGAGATCAACCGTGAGAAAATGGCTTCGCTGGGACTGGGACTGGACCAGGTAGCCGCTACACTCAGGGTGGCATTTACGGGTGATAATGACTCAAAATTCCGTGAAGGCAGCAATGAATACGATATACGCATTATTCTTGACAAATTCGACAGGACCAGGACCTCTGATCTGGGCAGAATAACTTTTATGAACAATATGGGTGAGAAAATTGAACTGCAGCAATTTGCTAATATTTTTCAGACTATAGGTCCTGCACAGCTCTCAAGGAAAAACAGGACTGCTGCAATTACTGTGATGTCACAGGCCGTAGGCCGCCCTAGCGGTGATATTGGAGAAGACATTAAAAAGGCACTGGCGAAGGTCCAGCTCCCCTCAGATATTACAATTGCCTATGAGGGCGACCTGGAAAATCAGGCAGAATCCTTCCAGAACCTGAGTATTGCCCTCATGGTAGGCATTTTGTTCGTTTACCTGATCATGGTGGCACTTTATAACTCATTCATCTATCCGTTCATAGTGCTGTTCTCAATTCCTGTTGCCATTGTGGGTGCCTTGCTTGCCATGGCGCTTACGCTGAAATCCCTGAATATTTTCTCGATACTCGGCATTATAATGCTGGTTGGTCTGGTCGGCAAAAATGCCATATTGCTCGTCGACAGAACAAACCAGATGAGACTTAACGGAATGAATATAACTGACGCACTTATTGAGGCGGGACAGACCAGGCTGAGGCCTATTCTCATGACAACCGTTGCCATGGTGTTCGGTATGCTGCCTATTGCAGTTTCCTCGGGAGCAAGTTCCGAATTAAAATCCGGCCTTGCCATGGCACTTGTGGGCGGGCTTATCAGCTCACTGCTGCTGACCTTAATCCTGGTGCCGGTGGTATATGTAAAAGTTGAGCACGCAAAGGCTAAGGTTCAGAATTTTCTTGAACGCTTCAGACGTAAAGGAAGCTCCGGTGAAGAAGGTGCTGAACCTGAATACGCTGATTCCGTGGCAGCAGGAAACGGGGGGACTTTCAGTTTCAGGAAAATTCTTAGGAGCTTTAATATTCTTGCCTTAGTTATTCTTTTCATTTCTTCAGCGGCAGATGCACAAACAAAAAAACTTTCACTTAATGACGCCATTTCTATTGCACTGGAAAAAAACCGGGATCTGAGGGTGGCCTTCTTCGAAAAGGAGAAAAATGAACAGAAAATCAGGGAAGCCTACGGTAACGCATTGCCCACAGTCACGGGTACCGGCCAGTTCCTCAGAAATATCAAGCTTCCCGTTTTTTATATGCCGGGCTTTTCTTTTGATAAATCCGGTAATTTTATGCTTGGCCCCAGTCAGCCCATGGAAATTGGACTAAAGAATAACTTTTCAGCAACTATAAATGCAGAATGGGCATTGTACCAGGGCGCTGTATATGCAGGCATAAGAGCAGCAAAGGTTGTCGATAATATCAGTGCGGAAAATATTGTAAATACCAGGGCCGCTACAATAACAGACGTTAAGAAGGCCTATTACAATATTCTAATCGTCAGGGAACAGTTTAACCTGATAGAACAGAGCATTAAAAGGGGTGAACAGGCGCTTAAGGACGTAAAGCTTTTATATGCCCAGGGACTCGCATCAGACCTGGATACACTGAGGGCTTTTGTTGCTGTTGAAAACCTTAAGCCTGCTCTTATTAAGACTGAAAATGGGATTTCAATTGCCAAGTCGTACCTTCTGAACCTGCTTGGTCTGCCTGGCACTGAGAATATTGAACTCTCAGATTCTCTGGCCTATAGCCTGGAAACGGGGTTTGATGCCTCTTCCGCCCCGGACGAGGCGCTGCAGAAACGCCCCGAATTAAGCCTTCTGAATCTTCAGATCCAGGCTAATGACGAGATAATTAATGCTGAAATTGCCGGCCATATGCCTACACTGGCAGCTTTTGGACAATTGAAAGCAGAGCTGCAGTCAGATGATTATATGGTAACAAAAAGACAGTGGCCATCAAGTTTTGTGGTGGGACTTAATCTCTCAATACCCATCTTTTCCGGTTTCAGGACTGATGCCCGGATACAGCAGGCAGAAATTGAAAAAAAGAAGCTTGAAACGCAGCTTGACAACCTTAGAAACATGATTTCAACTGAGGTTAAGGTAAACCTGTCCAATATTTCCGAGGCACTTAAAAGAATAAGTTCACAGAGCCAGACCGTAAAGGCTGCCGAAAGGAGCTATGAACTTACCAGGAGCCGGTGGTTAAAAGGTCTGAGCCGTCAGAATGATCTTTTTGACTCTGAACTTGCACTGACACAGGCAAAGACAAACTATCTGCAGGCCGTTTACGATTACCTGGTAGCCGGAGCTGAACTGGATAAGGCCCTTGGCAGGGCAGGAAGAAGATACTAAGCAGTGAATATAAATTTTGAAAGTTAAACCATACGTGTTAAATTCCAATTAGCAAGTTCAGATATATTACTAAACAGGCCCCGCATTAATCGAAGCAGGACTAATGAAGCCAAGAGTTTCTTAACAATGAAAGATTATAAAAGTTTCATACGGGAAAACAGGTCATTTTTCTTCGACAGAAGTTTCCGCTTTGTCGGCATTCCCATAATTGGAATATTCGTATATCTGATTATACTCGTGACAATGCCGGTAAAGTTAAATCAGAATTTTTCCTTCTGGCCACACATCATTGGTGATATTGCAGTAGCAATTATTATTTCCGTTCTGGTCTGGGAAGGAAATCTGCTGATCAACAGGATTATTGACGGATATTTCGACTGGTATACACAGCCCAGGAAAAGGCTGCTTTATCAGATAATCTTTAATACAATTTATACCGTTGTCATAATGATGGGTATAGTGCTCCTTTACATAAAGGTTATTGATTACCCGCTGGAGGCAGCCATACCTTTTATTAAAATAACCATTTTAATGGGTGTAATCGTTTTTCTGCTGATTGACGCAATCTATATAGGATTTCATTTTTTCCGCCAGTGGGAAATATCGCGTTTTGAATCCGAAGAACTAAAAAGGCAGCACCTGCAATCGCAGTATGAAGCCCTGAAAAGCCAGGTAAATCCGCACTTTCTTTTCAACAGCCTTAATGCCCTTACCACACTTATTGCCGAGGATCAGAAACTTGCGGAGGAATTCGTGCAGAGAATTGCTAGCGTTTACCGTTATGTTCTTCAGAATAAAGACAAGGAACTCATTGAACTGGAAGAAGAAGTTGGTTTTATCAAAGCATTCCTATTCCTTCAGAAGATACGCTTCGCCGAGAGCCTTAAGATTGAAATCAATATAGCGCCTCAGTATTTAAGAAATTATATCGCCCCGCTCACACTACAGATGCTGATAGAAAACGCCATAAAGCATAATATCATTTCCTCAGAGAAGCCCCTTCTTATTAGGGTTTATATTGAGGGAAATGATATGCTTGTAGTGGAAAACAACCTGCAGAAGAAAAAGATCATGAACAACTCCACCGGCATCGGCCTGCTTAATATTAAGCAGAGATATGACCTGCTGGTAAAAAAAGAAATTTACGTAATGAATGATAATTGTAAATTTGTAGTAAAAATTCCACTGATCAGAGATAAATACAACTATGAAAGTATTAATTATTGAAGATGAGGCTCCTGCCTCAAGAAGATTACAAAGGCTGCTGACGGAGCTGGAGCCCTCAATTGAAATTGCCGGCAACCTGGAAAGCGTGGAGGCCTCGGTAAGCTGGCTGAAAGATAATCCTGCTCCCGATATTATATTCATGGATATTCAGCTTTCGGACGGACTGAGCTTCGATATTTTCAAGTATATTAACGTCGATAGTCCTGTTATTTTTACTACCGCTTATGATGAATACGCAATACAGGCATTTAAGGTCAACAGCATAGATTACCTTCTTAAGCCCATTGATACAGAGAACCTGTCGGCAAGCATTGAAAAATATAAGAGGATCAAGGATGTTTATTCTGTTCATTATAAGGCAAATGAAATAGCCGAACTCTTAAAAACATTTACCCCGGCACAACCTATCTACAAATCGCGCTTTCTTATTAAATCGGGGATGAATATGATGGTCATCTCCGCCAGGGAGATTGCATACTTTTACGTGGATAATAAAATGACATACATTGTTTGTACAAACGGCAAAAAACACCTGGCGGATTTTTCACTCGAGGAGCTGGAAGAATTGCTAGATCCACAACTATTCTTCAGGGCAAACAGGAAGTTCATTATACACATTGAAATGATTGAAAGCGTGAACCCCATATTCGGAGGCAAGCTTAAGCTGAAACTGAAGATCAGGACCGAGGAAGATGTTATCATCAGCAGGGAAAGAGCTTCAGCTTTCCGTGACTGGCTGGACAGGTAGCGTAAAGTAAAATGTTGAACCCATGCCCGGTTTGGATTCCACCCAGATGCGTCCTCCATAGCTCTCTACAATTTTTTTACAGAGGGCGAGACCAATACCCGTTCCCGGATATTCTTCCCTGTTGTGCAGGCGCTGGAATATTGTAAATATTTTTTCACTGAACTGAGGATCTATTCCGATTCCGTTGTCTTTTATATTAAATACCCACTCATTGCCCAGAGTATATGCTTCCACCTTTATTTCCGGAAAATTTTCGCCATGAAATTTGATTGCATTTGTTATCAGGTTCTGTAAGAGCTGCTTTAATTGGGTATCACTGGCATTGACAACGGGAAGCCCGGAGCTTGTTATTACTGCACCGCTTTCGTTTATAAGTACACTCAGGTCAAGCAGGACCGAATTTAATATCTCGTTCATGTCCACGCGTCCATATTGCTGATTGTTTGTTATGCGCGAAAAATCCAGCAGATCCCTTATTATTCTTTGCATCCTTTTGGCTCCTTCCACTGCAAAACCAATATATTCATCGGCCTGTTTATCCAGCTTTCCCTTGTATTTGATCTCCAGCAGCTGCGTAAAACTGGCCACCATTCTTAAGGGCTCCTGCAGGTCATGTGAGGCCACATATGCAAATTGTTCCAGCTCGTGATTTGAACGCTCCAGATCAGAAAGCGTCTTTTTCAGCTTTGCCTCATCCTGCATTATTTTTGTAATATCCTGACTGACAATAACTGCACTTGAAATTACATGATTCTCACCATAAACGGGAATTGCTGAATTAAGTATGGTCCTGCGTGTACCGTCATGACATACAATATCTGTCATTTTGTCCATTGTGGTTTCCCCATTCTTAAGAGCCCTTAAAAGGCTCCAGTCGCCCGGGTTTATCTGTTCACCGGTATCTGCCCACCATCCCTTGAAATTAGAAAGCTCCTTTTCATCCAGACGATTTACATTTCCCCAGATCTTCTTGAAAGCCCGGTTAGCAATAATAATTTCATGATTGTTGTTAACCAGACCAACTCCTACGGGAAGCATATCTACGACACTGCGCATTAGTGTTTCCTGCTGGTGCAGTAAAACTTCCGATTCCCGGCGGCGGCGTCGGATTTCAGCCTCACGCACCTCCCTGTCGAGTGCTGGAATGAGTCTGGCAAGGTTAGATTTCATGACATAATCGTGCGCTCCGGCCTTCATAGCCTCTACAGCGGTTTCCTCGCCAATGGTACCTGAAACTACAATAAAAGGAATATCCGGATCATGTTTTTGTGCTATTTCAAGCGCTGCAAGTGCATTAAAAGATGGAAGTCTGTAATCGGAAATTATCGCATCCCATTGCCCGCCTTCAAGGGCTGCTTTCATGGATTCTTCATCGAGTACAATCTCATAAGAGAGACTATAGCCCGCTTTCTTGAGTTTTAAGAGGAGAAGCTCTGCGTCATCGTCATTATCTTCTATTATTAGTATCCGTATTGATCCTTTCAAGTATTTCGCTCCCCGATTACTGGCAGTTCATTTAAGATTAACCAGTATGGACCCAGGCATTTTACTACCTCAACAAACTGTTCAAAATCAACCGGTTTGACTATATAACTGTTAGCACCTACTTCATAACTGCCGCTGACATCTTTTCTGTCACTGGAAGTAGTAAGCACGACTACAGGGATCAGTCTTGTACGTTCAGCCGTTCTTAGATGCCTTAGAACTTCAATACCGTTCATTCTGGGCAGATTTAAATCCAGTAATACAAGTGAAGGCATTAAACTCATATCCCTGTTTAAATATTTGCCCGTTCCCCAAAGGTAGTCCAGAGCTTCAACCCCATCGCGCACAACAATAACTTCATTCCGGATATTATTTTTTCTTAAGGCCATTATTGTAAGTTCTTCCTCATCCTGATTGTCTTCAACCAACAGAATCATTCTGTTTTCCAACTTCCCTCCGCATAAAAAAATGATGATGCAATTCCCTGTTTATAGAAGCTTCCGGCACATATAGAAAATGACAGCCATCTGATTTTCAGACAGATGGCATTAAATTAATTCTCATAACCATTTTCCCAAAAATCGAAATAAAAAACAGCCCCTTCTTCCGGCTTGCCTTCTGCCCAGATATGACCTCCATGCCTGTGTACTATTCGCTGCACAATAGCCAGACCAATACCGGTACCTTCAAATTCACTGGCCGTATGCAGCCGCTGAAAAGGAGCAAATAGTTTGTCTGCAAAGGCAGGATCAAACCCGGCTCCATTATCACGCAGGTAGTAAATCCTGCGTCCGTCCTTCTGTGTTGTACCCAGCTCAATTTTGGCATCGTCACGTTTTCCGGTAAACTTCCAGGCATTACCCAGCAGATTTTCCAGCATTATTCTAAGCAGATTTTCATCTGCCTTAATGTAAAGCCCGGGTGCAGCAATAAAATCCACATTTCTGCCTGGGTTCAGATTTCGCAGGTCATCCGCAACAGATAACGCAATCTCACTCATGTTGACTACTCTCAGGTCCATTGAGGCTCTTGTTAATCTTGAAAGGTTCAGCATATCATTAATCAGAGTCCCCATTTTCTGGCTGGCATTGCGTATGCGCTGAAGCCTGTGCTTACCCTGCTCGTCCAGTTTATCCGAATAATCTTCCAGTAATGCCTGGCTGAATCCGTCGATACTCCTTAAAGGGGCCCTCAGGTCATGAGATACCGAATAGCTGAAGGTTTCCAGTTCATTGTTGGCCTCCTGGAGCTGTATCGTGCGTTCCCTTACCCTTTGTTCAAGATGTTCATTAAGGCGGCGGATTTCATCTTCTGCCTGTTTTCTTTCTGTTATATCCGTATTAACAGCAACCGCACCAATGATCTTATTGTCAAGCACGATTGGAGCTGCCGCATTTCTCAGAACCAGGGTCTGACCTTTGTTCTGCTCCAGAGTAATTTCTGCTACTGCAGTTTCACCTTTTAACGCCTTGAAATATGGCCTCTCCTGCAGAACTGCAGAACTTTCCGGTCTTGTTGAAAGGACATGAAATTTTTCGGAAGTCCTGTATCTGTTTAACTCATCCAGACTTTCCACCCCGAGGAGTTTCAGGCCTATCGAATTCGCCTTCTTTATTCCCGTTTCATCCCCTATATAAACTGCATCAGGCATGCTTTCAAAAACCGCATCCAGTTCTGCCGCCCTCTGACGTGTCACCAGCAGCAGTTTCTCTCTTTCTTCCTCAATCTTTTTTCTCTGCGCTATTTCAGCTTTCAGGTTGCTGTTTGCCTCTTCAAGTTCTCTGGTTCTCTCGGCAACCCTTCTTTCCAGACTGGCATTCAGGCTCAGTATTTCATCCTGCGCCCTCTTCCTTTCTCTTACCTCTTCCTGCAGTTCCGTATTTGTGCTCTCTAGAATGTGTTTTCTTTCTTCAGAGAGTTTTGCATCCCGGATAATATTTATAATATTCGGAACAATGGCAGGGAGTGCTATGGCTGTGGCTACTGAGGAAACGGCAGTCAGAAGTTTAACCCCGCCTGAAAGCCAGTAAACAGCATCCCAAAGGGTCCATACTTCCATAAAATGGGTAGTACCGCACGTTAAAATAAACAAACCGAAAGCCAGAAAGATTCTGGCAAATGGAATATCCTTCCTTGTCCTGTAAACCAGATACAACAGAGTTATTGTGATAGCCCAGTAGGAAAGGCCTATGGCCGAATCCGACAATACATGCAGCCATACAAGATCCGGGGTCCAGAAGTAGCAATTGCCATGAGGCATATAATTTGAATTGAAAAGATTTCCTATCAGCTGGGGCCAGAAATAAAACAGGGTCAGGGTTGCAAATAACAGACCAGTTTCAAACCGGAGCAGAAAAATACGGGCGAACCTGAACATAGAACTCTCTTTCATTAAATGATTAATTAGCCGTGTATTTAAAAGCTGTCACTTCTGTTATTTATTTTCAACGCTATTTTTTCTGCTATAGTTCGCCTAAGTAAAATAATTATTTTCTTTTCTTGCCGTATGACGGTTTTATCTTTAAATTGTCTGAAATACCAGTATCTCAATAACTATTAACTGGGAACGAAATGGATACGAAATCCCTGTGGATTATTATTTCCGGAATCTGCGGTTTTCTGGGAGTTGCTTTAGGAGCTTTCGGGGCACATGGACTGGAGGCCCGGCTAAGTGACAGGATGCTTGAAACCTACAGGACGGGTGTACTCTATCACCTGATACATAGTGTGGTCCTGCTGGCAATAGCACTGTATGGGAATCAGAAGTTTTTTTCTGCAGCCGTGTTTATTCTGGCAGGAATTATACTGTTCTCTTTTTCACTGTATGCCTATTCTATTACAGAGATCAGATTTCTGGCTTTTATTACTCCCATCGGAGGGGTATGCTTTCTGATCGGATGGGCCCTGATTGTGCTCAACGGAATCAAAAGTTAAGGAAGGGAGCGGGTCAATATCCCGCCTTTTATTTTACCACTCTCAGCTTAAAGTAGACCTCTTCGGGTGAGAAGATCCCGGCAAAAAATCTTTCGTAAATTACCGGTTCTATGTTAACTATTGCATCCATCCACTTCAAGGCGCTGAAATGCGACGTAATGAATCTTTTCTCCAGAATTTCAAACTGCGCCTTACCTTCATAATTAGTCCGGTGATTTAACTTCCACTGTTCGTAAAATTTCAGTTGGCGGTTCCCTATGTATTCATAATTGTCAAAAGTCCTTATCGAAAACGGGATCTTATGATCGGGCTCACCAAAATACTTGGTATTCAGGAAAAACGGGGCATATACTATTATAATTGCATCCGGTTTGGCTATCCTGTAGAGCTCTGTTACGGTCTTATGAAAACTGTCCAGGTGTTCCAGCACATGAGAGGCAAATATCTCATCAAAAGTATTATCTTCAAACGGGTATGGGAAAGAGTTAATATCGTGAATCATATTTCCTCCATAATCCACTATATCCAGGTTTACATATCCCTGCTTTATATCCCTGCCACATCCGAGATTTAATTTCATATTTTCCTGCCGCCTTAATGAGTGTTGTTAACTGAATACTGCCATTTATACTTCAAACATAATTCCCTTAGCAGGAAAAGTCAAAAATTTTATTTCCCATTGCTTATTTTGTCAAAATCCGATGCATTCCCGTCCTAAGTGCTTTTAATTAAACTATTTAAAGGGTTTACTTGTCTAACAGAAAGATAATTACAACGGTGAAACAATTAAATTATTTAAATAAACGGCAATAAAACTATGGCAAATAAAAAAAATCTACGTAAGGTAATCATAATTTCAGCGGTAATCGTCATCCTGATTGCCGCTGCTGGATATTATTTGCTCGATTCCCCAAAAGACGAGAAGAACAATTTCAGGTTCGTCAAGGTTGAAAAAGGAAACATTGAATCACTGGTTTCCAGTAC
>JBLMZM010000208.1:0-4336 GCA_050258815.1 Ignavibacteriales bacterium | reverse complement strand
ATTCATGTTGTGTTCAATGTACGCTTCGCGCTGCACTGGCGGCGGCGAGATTACTAAGGCAAGTGCGTCCGGTTTACCCTGCGGCAGATCTGGATTTCCTGTGCCCGACATTATTGATGTGAGGCTTAAAACATGATCTGGATGCCGGTATGCAGCAATCTGTGCTATCATACCGCCCATAGAAGCTCCGCAAATATGGGCTTTCTCAATTGCCAATGCTTCAAGCAAACCTGCTGCATCATCAGCCATATCTTCCAGATAATATGCTGATTCAACATGCTTGCCTTCCCTTAGCGCCCTCATGGCACCCGGAAAATCCGGAATGCCGGCTTCTTCAAATTTGGTCGAAAGTCCTGAATCACGGTTGTCAAAGCGAATTACAAAGTAACCCTTTTTTACTAACAACTCGCAGAATTCAGCATCCCAAAAAATAGTCTGCGCGCCATTTCCTCCAATTAATAACAGTGCCGGGCATGACCTGTCCCCGAAAGTATCATACTCAATTTGAATCCCATTAGCATTTACTTTGGCCATATCTTATCCCTTTTATGAACTCACGTCAATAAGAGAAATTGACGCGCTTAAAATGCACTCAGAGCCGCAAAACCCGTTTGAAACTAAACCTTTATAGCAGAAAAAAGAGCTTTATCATTTCTTCTTATGCCTAGAATTATCAGACCAACGAAAATTATTATTGCTGCTGAATCTGTCAGTATATTACTGATTCCATTTATATCCTTCAGGAGGGTGGTGCCAAAAATAATAACCCAGCGGGCAAGAATAATGATTGCAATCATCCAGGCGGCAAATTTTACTTTTGCAGAATCCTTATAAAATGCCATAATAAGAAACGTTATTCCAAAAATTAAATTCTCAATTGTAATAATGTGCCAGACGTAGAAAATTGTTGTTTTTGTGGCTATCCCGAAGGCAGCTGCCTCAGTCAAAGGTAAAACAGCAGCGTGCCCGTTCAATGCGTGTGTAATACTGAAAAGGATTGAAAGGATGCCAACGATCAAAAAATAAATATTAAATTTCATTTGATACCCTCCAACTATTATTGGCAATAAAGCTTACAAATTATACCTCAAATTTAATATTACGCACCTATTTATCAAAACTTCATATTTTAATTACTTTTTGGCACATTCTGAATGAAAATGTGTCTTAATCCTGACTTTAATAATTTTGCATAATTATGAATGCAGGCCCGGAAGCGTCTTTGACAGAAATGTCAGCAAATTTGCATGGAAAAAAATGCCCGAATAAGCGATTTTTACGGAGGAAATTTCTGAAATATTAATTTTTTGCATTATTCTGCTGATTATTCTCAAATAATTTCACAAAAGTGAAATAATATACACCCGGCAGAGGAATTCTTGCTGAATTATTCATAAATTGCACAATCATGGGTGCGCAAAAACAAATTATTTTGGTTAAATTGCGAACTGGATTTAAAATATTAAAGTAAATCCCCGGGAATCATAAGAATTACCGGCATAAACCAGAAAAAAACTTAAAAACAGAGTAGTATTAAATAAATAAAGAAAAAATTATGCAGTTACCGGGAAAACCTATAGCTAATTTACAACAAGATGCCAAGGATTTTATTAACCTTTATTCTTCGCTGGGCGAAAGGGCAGAGAATTTCCTGCCTAAACATATTGTTGATAACTTAAAAAACTTCGTTGAACTCTGCTGCGAGGAACCGGACGATCCGGCCAGACAGCGAACCGAAATAGATAAATATATTTTGGAGCTGAAGGAACTGATCCCCGGCTACACAGATGTCTCACTTATGCTATTCCCGCATGAGGATTCAAAGGCCTTTCAGTACCGCACACAGAAACAGAAGTTCGCCGAAAAACTGACGTCACTCATTGATACCGAACTGGTAGATGATAAGACAAAAGCACAGTCATCAAATGTCCTGAAAACTCACGACTCATCAATAGGCACTCCGCCGGTTACACAGCGCCTTATTGATCAGATGTATAAGCTTACCCTGGGCGATGATGTGCGTGAACTGCGCAAGTTCAGGGATGTTATTGGGGTAAATGGCGACATTGAAGAAGCACAGTGGAATTACTTTATGGATGTGCTTGAACAGATGATAATTCAGAGTACCCACTATACAACAAATGCAGAGAAAAAGGATTTCCTTTCAAGGACAGAACTGACTGTAAACTTCAAGGGCTTAAATGGTTTTATACGCACGGTTGTTGGCGGCGGCGCAAATACTGTAATTGAGCTCTTATCATCCGAGGTCTTTAATGCAAATGATGTAAGGATAATAGAGTTTACAGATGCAGCATCTTTATACGAAGAGATAAAGAACGATATGACAAACATCTTTGTCGTAAAAGCTAAATACATGCGTACAAATGTGTTTAACAACATAAGATGGTTCCCTTATCTTACACGCATCATTATTGTGGATGATTCACCGGAATCGCGCAGTACGAACACTTCACTCGTATTCTGTTTCCATAACAAGATTATAAATACACTGAATAAAGTTCATACAAAGAAACTGGGTTCACTTGCAAATACTCAGCTTAATCTGCGGCTTATCATCGATAAGGTCAACGATGAAAACCTCGAAAAATTCAGAAAATGCGCTGAAAGAAAAATTGCCGATTATGAAGAAGAGCTTAATGAATTTAAGAAGGAACAGTTAGGCGAAACAGGAAATCTTAAAAAAGACATTACTTTATTTAAGTTTAATGACTATGCAAAGCAGATCATAAGAGATAAGTATGCAATTACAAAACTGCACGACTATATAGTACTCATTCAGAACTGCAAGGATCCCAAAAAGCTTCAGAAGCAGAACAAGGAACTTATACACGAATTTGAGACACGCACAAAAGCCTACTTCTATTCCAATATAGAGCAGGTGAATATTGCAACCATAGTTGAAGGCGGCGGCAGAAGCCAGCTGCGCACTTACGGGGAATACCTGCTTAACAGAACTCTTAAGGCAGTTGACCCCCTGATTGTACAGAAGTGCAAAACGATCATTGATATTATTCCGACTAATTTCCAGAGGACACTGAAGAATCATTATCACAAGAATTTCGGTATCAACCTGTTCCTGGAAAAGTATAAAGAATATATTACAAAGGTTGAGAACGAGTCCAATAATAAAGGCCGCTTTACAAATTTCCTTATTGATATCGGAATAAATGATGCTTATCAGAAAAAGTCGCCTGAAGAACAGCAGATTATAAAGGAATTTATAAGCAACCTGGCTAACCTCGATATTACTTCCATTGCAGATGACGTGCAGATGATCATCCGCGATATATTATTCCACTCTGTGCTTAAACCTTATATTTTGTTTAACGCCGAGGCTTCATGGGAATACAAGGATCTTTTCCCTGTAGACAGGTTCGATATTAATCCCTTTGATCTTGAGGTTGGACTCACTGAGGATAACAGGATAGATTTCGAAAGGCTTTATCACCGCCTGAACAGGATGAAAAATACATTCCAGCTTTTTGACGACACGGGAAACCTCTGGGACAGGTTCTGTGAAAATCTTACGATCATTATCAATGACCCTTCTAATCCATCGGGCCACACTGATTTTAATAATGTTTCACTAATTAAATTCCTGAAGTTTCTAAACAACAATAAAATTACGCTCCTTTTAGACGAGGCATACAGTGATGCAATAAAGATAGATGATCCGGATGAACCGAAATGGAGAACAATTTCACGTTATATAATGAATAACATCAGTTCGCTCCCCAATATCAGCATCGTCTCGTCACTTTCAACGACAAAGAACCTGGGGGCTACCGGCAACAGGCTTGGATCTCTTATTGCAACACCTGCAAGGAAGGACCTTATAAACTTTGCCAAGAAGCAGAATGGAATTGAAAAGGGAAATACAAACTCGCTATACATGCTTGTAAACACTATTGAGGCAGCGCAGCTTTCAAAGAAGATTAAAGACCGCATGGAAAGTGAACTGCCTAAGGATGCTTCCAGATATAAAATTAAGACTTTGATAGAAAATTATATAATCGATGAGTTAGTGAGCTACCAGGAAAGGAAATCAGAGGAAAAGAAAAATCATTCTATTAAGAGATTTTCACCCTTTGAAGGAAGTCCATTACACATATTTCTGCTTGAAGAGCTTGCATCCCTGAATAAGCTCGATGTACTCGGCCTGCCCGATGACTTTAAATACAAGGGCGAGCCTTTCTACAAGTATTATCAGGATCATATAGTAAAGGAAATAAATAAATTCAGGGTCAATAAGCTTTTCCGTCAGGAATGCAATAAGAGATTGGAGCTTATAAAGAATACGGCAAATGATGTCATA
>JBLMZM010000207.1:0-15224 GCA_050258815.1 Ignavibacteriales bacterium | reverse complement strand
AATAGGATATTTAATTGTTTATTTTGGCACTCCATTAGCAGTGTAATAATGTGTGAGGTGTCATTCCCCCTTAAACAATATTACACTGCTGTTTTGTATCAGGAGATTATATGGTATTTAGCAAATCAGCATTTTTATTCCTGTTTTTGATTGTTATATCCTTAACATCCTGCAGAAGTTTATCCCGGAACGGGGATGAAGAAATGTATAACAATCCCGGAGTCGATAGTATCAGGTACCGGCTGATTTATTATGTTCATGGGGACGGTTCCTATCTCTTTCATGATAATGACGGCAATGAGGTGATGGCCGATGACCGGATGGTCCAACAGGCCATTTCAGTGGCCCTGGCACTTACCCACTCAGAGGTATTCATTTTCCACCAGAAACCCAAAAAGCATTTTCTGTTCTTTTTCCCCCGAAAGGATGGTGAATTTTTCTACTACCGTAACGGTAAATTGATAGCCAATGAATCCTACAACAGCAATCCATCACTAAGAAACCTGGAGATTGAATCAGTATTCTTTCATGAATATGCATCATATATCCCGGAATTTACAGGAAATACAATCGATAACTTTTTCCTGTACTACGGACACGAGATACCGGAATCGGATGGACGGGGCTACAACATGTCATATCCCGAAAAACCTTTCAGCATTGAGAATCTCTCAAATGCACTGGCATTGATGATCAATACACCTCAGATGCAGAGCAAGAAGTTCGATATGGTCCTGCTGTCAACCTGTTACAACGGCACACCGGGGGTCATTTCCCGGCTTGCACACTATACCCATTATGTAATTGCTTCGCCGGAGTACCTGCATCTTTCTTATATAAGCAGCAGCTTCTTCAAAACCCTGGCTTTTGCAGGGATAACCGATATGCATTCATTTTTGAAGAATTTAGCTTCTGAGGCGTTCTATGACCTGAAAAGCAATACACAGACAATGATAACTGTTTCACTTTATGATGTTGAGAAGTTAACCCCGTTTCTGAAGAGTTTTACTGGTGGTATTGCTGGCAATATTAAGGCTGAGGGAAAAGATTATAGCGATTATACAGGATGTATTGATTGCGCACAGAATAAAACCTTTGATCTTACAGAAGCTACAGATGGCATTGATCTGTTCTATAATCCTCCGCAATTCGGAAAATATAAGAATAAACTGTCACATTCCGGATGGGGCTGCCCAAAGTAAGCCATGTTTCCGTGAAAATAAGCAGAATGGCGAAAAATATTTTCCGCCATTCCACAGGAACAGTACCTATTTGAACAGATCTTCAACATTAATTATTTTAATGTTTTCCGCCGGGATATTGAGCTTAAAGTCCATTATCTCTTTATCCTCGGCATAAACATGGTCACTCTTTGGAGTAGAATATTTAATTGGTGACGAAGTATTGCTTATAAGATCCGAACGGAACGAAGCCGCATCCTTTGTAATAACTGCAATTTTCATGTTTTCATACTGCAGATATTTTTTAATTGCGTTATTTACGTCCTGAAGGGTCAGCTCATCCATCATTTTCCTGAACATTTCCAGATGGCTGCCGCTGATTCCATAGAATTTATCATCCAGTGCATATGCCAGACGCGTATCTGTATCGGGAGCATAATGCAGGACATAATTTTTAAGGAATTTACGCGTAAGTCCGAACTGTTCTGCAGTCAGACCATTATCCAGAAAGTGTTTTACCTCGCGCAAAGCAGCCCTTAAAACAAAGTGCCTGGTTTCATTAGGGACGGGGCGTACCCAGACTTCAAATATCTGCTGTCTTCTGGCCACATTTGCCGGAGGCATCTGTCTTTGTCCGCCGGATGGGAAATTTTCAATATAACTGTAGTCTCCGTAATTCAGGCCCCTTGCCTCCCTGATCACCTGATAAAGGTGAGAGCTGGAGTTCCTGTGCTCACCCAGCCAGGAGTTGGCTATAGCCAGAGCATACCAATCTTTAGTTCCTCTGAGTACATTAATGGGAAATCCGAATGAAAAGGCCGTAGCAGGAGCATCTTTGTTAACCATTGTAACGTTTAACCCTTTAATGGGTTCAGGTTTGATTTCGGGTGCCACTGAAGCGTTTCCATCAGGCAGAGCAGCCAGGTCCTTCTGCAATTTAGTAATAAGTTCCTTACTGTAACCGCCGCCAATACCAAGAATAAAATTATTCCTGTTAAAGTATTTGTGGTAGAAATCCTTTACGTCCTCAATGGTAATACTATTTACTCCGCTGATTGTACCTTCGGTAATATGCCCGTATGGAGTAGTCTCAAAAATATCATCATACAATACGGCTTTTCCCAATTCCTCATCACTGGAATACTTTAACGTGGTATTGAGGTAATTCAGTGTTTCATCCTTAATTCTCTTAAAATCAGATTCACTGAAGGCCGGGTTTAATATCCCGTCAATGAATAATGGATAATACACATCCAGGTTATCCTTATGCACTCTTCCGGAATATACGGTCATTTCTACCGATGTTGCTGCGTTATAGGAAGCAGCCAGGGGGAATAGTTTATCAAGTATCTGCTCGTAAGTATTATTCCTGGTAGCACCTTCAGAGATGAGCCTTGAGGTAATATAGGCTAATCCTTCCTTCCCTGCGGGATCATTCTGCGATCCTGCCCTGAACCATAGTTTTACAGAAACAGTTGGATCGTTCTTTACTGGCAGCACTACTACATTGTTTTTCATATTATTCCCGTTTTTTGTTTGTGCTGAGCTGTTAACAATCAACAGTAAAAAGAGGCAGAATATAATATATTTACCCATTACTTTTCCCCCTTTACCAAAATAACATTTCTCTTTTCCGGAGTAAAATAATACAAAGCAGCATTTCTTATATCCGCGGGAGTAATTTTATCCATTCCGGAATAAAGGTTATTAATTACATCAATTCCGCCTGTCAGTGTTATAAACTGAGGAAGAAATCCGGCAACATTATCAGGAGTATCCAGATGCATAAGGAAAGAATAACGCTCCCTTTTCTTAAGGTCATTGAGTTTCTTTTCATCAACGAGCTTTGTCTGGAATGTGTTTATTGTTTTATATATCTCATTTTTTACGTAATCAACGTCATTTGTATCCTTAACCATCGTATAGATATACAAAAGTTTTGGATCACGGCTGAAACCGAAATCGGCCTGAATGAACTGGACCTTTTGTTCCTGCAGAACAAGCTTCTTATAAATATCGCTTGTTTCACCGAAGGCCAGGTCACCAATCAGAACAGAAGAAAGTAAATTCTTATTGTTTACGTCGAATGCATCACCCTTATAGGCCACTATCATTAATGGCAGAGTTTTACCCGGATAGGTAACGGATGTGCTTCTTTCTGCCGTCTGTGGAGGTTCAGGTTTAATTTCCGGAGAAACATAACCCGGTTTCCAGGATGAATAATATTTTTTAACCATTCCGAGCACTTTTTTTTGGTCAAAATCACCGACTACAGCAATTACAACGTTTTCTGGCCGGTAATAACGGTTAAAAAAGCTGATACTATAATCATACATATTTGGCATATCCTTTATATCCGCTTCAAATCCAATCGTTGTATGCTTATAGGTATGCTGATCAAAAGCCATATCATGCAGCTTTTCAAAAGCTACTGACCATGGACTGGTTTTCCCCTTCCTGTATTCACCGTATACAGCACCGGATTCCGTCTGGAATTCACGCACGTCGTACTTCAAATTCTGGAAGCGGTCTGACTCCAGCTCAATTACCCTTTCCAGATTATCGCTGGAAAAATTCAGGTGGAATACCGTCAGATCGTCACTCGTATAGGCATTGGCGTCTGCACCAAGGCTCGTAATTATGCTGTCATATACCGGTCCCGGATATTTTTCTGTCCCCCTGAACATCATGTGTTCAAAGAAATGGGCAAACCCTGATTTTCCCGGCTCCCATTCATCCCTGCTTCCGGTCCTTACTACTGAGTAGTAGGATACGAGTCCCGGGCTTTCCATTGGGACAAGGATGAGGGTTAGTCCGTTTTCAAGTTTTGTAGTAGTATAATTATAAGGAAATATCCTGTCTTGTTTTGGCTTAGCCATAGATACTCCTGTTATAACAATTAAAATTATTACTTTGAGAAAAGTCTTATACATTGTCCTCTCTCCGGAAATTTCAAATTTATTCATTAACCGGAAGAGGCGTTAAAATAACGCCTCTTCACCGGATATTACTATGTCAATTTACTTTAGATCTTTTTTAAGCCGATTCCGGGTCTGTCTGTCAGTGTTACCTTACCGTTTATGACCTTGGTTCCATCATAGATATCATTGCTGATAAGGAGTGCGCCGTCGAGGTCTGCCCAGTCAACCATGGGAGAAAGCTGTGAGGCGGCTGATATAGCGCATGAAGTCTCTGTCATGCATCCTATCATTACTTTCATTCCAAGAGCACGTGCCAGGATGAGCATCTTGTAGGCTTCGCGCATACCGGTACTTTTCATTAGTTTAATGTTGATCCCTGAATAAACTCCGTGAGCCTTATAAACGTCCGGTAATCTCTGTACGCCTTCATCACCCATGGTAGGCAAAGGACTGTGTTCCGTTACCCATGCATTTTCGTCAACCATTGTCTTAGGCATCGGCTGTTCAACGAAAACAACATTTCTTTCCTTTAACCAGTGTATCATATCCAGGGCCATCTGTTTGTCCTTCCATCCCTGGTTTGCATCCACTGTCAGGGGGACATTTGTAACAGTGCGTATGGCTTCAATCATTTCCTTATCATTCTTTCCGCCGAGCTTAACCTTGAGTATTTTAAATTCTGAGGCTTCCTTAGTCTTCTGTTTAACTACTTCCACCGTATCAATGCCGATAGTGAAAGTTGTATTTGGAGTTTTTTCCTTGTCGAATCCCCAGATATTATACCAGGGCTGATTCATTAGTTTTCCAACAAGATCATGAAGGGCGATGTCGACCGAAGCCTTTGCAGCAGGATTACCCGGAGCAATAGCGTCTATATCGGCTAAAATATTTTCCAGATCAAACGGATTATCGTACCTGCTTAAGTCTACCTTTGATAAAAAAGCACCTACGGTCTCGTGTGATTCGCCAAGATATGGAGGCATTGAAGCTTCCCCATATCCTACAACACCATCATATTCAATTTCCGTCAGCATTACTGGAGTCGTTGAGCGTGAACTAGTAGCGATAGTAAAAACATGTCTCAGTTCGAGCGTATAGGGCCTGAATTTCAGCTTTAATTTTCCGGATTTCATAGTATTAATATTTTTATTAGCGAAAATGTTATTTGAGTAACCGCTGATAATTGCGGAACCGGCTGCAAGGCCGGATATTTTTAGGAAATCTCTTCTATTTTGGTTCATGAGCATCCCTCAGTTTTAAGTTGTTGCTTTTTATAAGAATTATTCCATTTTTATCCAATGAGGTCAAAACTCTTCTGGCCCTCAGAAATGAGCTGAATCTGTAGGAGCTAAAATTATCCTTAGTTTTATCAAGACTATTGATTCTAACCCGGCCTGAAGAATGTATGAATTCCCCGTTTCCAATATACATTCCAACGTGGGTGGCTTTTTCTTTCTTTGTATCCGTAGCCCTGGTGCCAAAGAACAACAGGTCGCCAGGCTGAAGCTTGTCAAATCCTTCTTTTGTATCTACTGGATCACCAGAATATACCTGCTGTGAGGCATCCCGTGGGAGAATTACACCATTCAGGAAGTAAATAGTTTTAGTAAAACCGCTGCAATCAACACCTTTTGCTGATGTTCCGCCCCACAGGTAAGGCACACCCATCAGACTCCTGCCCGTTTTAATAAGATTTGCAGCATTTGGTTCGCGGGAATTTAACCATTCGTCAAATTGCTGGCATTCGGCTTCAGGAATGAATGCGATTCTTTTATCGGGATACTCAGCCTTTACAAAACCATTTTCTTTCCCGGCCAGCTTAAGTATATCCCCCTTTACCAGATCTGAGACGTGTTCAGAGTTGATATCGGGTGCTGTAAAAGAAAAACCGTAGAAAGCCGTGTAAATCACTTTTTCAGCTTTATTCCACTCATCGTAATCCTGTTTGGTCATTGTGGTAACTCCGTCACCATCAACCCAGGCAATATAATCGTCAGGTGTCTGAATGAGATACCAGCCGTCCTCTTTTTTGAGTACATTAACCGGTGTTCCAAGTAATCCCTGCGTCGCCATTTCTGCCGAGTGTTCATGATTAGTACGTATATTGGCAACTGACAGGTCAATAATACCAAATGTCTTACCGTTTAATTCTTTTGCAGGCAGGAGTGCGATACCATCCTTTACGTTTTTATTCGCCTTATTCAGTTCCGCCAGCAGATTTTCCTTTGCCTGCGGCAAATTTGTTTCACCCTTAAGTGAAACAGTACCATTCTCATCTGCTGCAGTTACGTTAAAAACTGCAGTTCTCTTATCCGGAGCATATTGCTGCTTAACCTTATCGATCAAATTGTTGATTTCTGTCATTTTTTTATTCTCTTGCGCGTTTGAAAATACCATCAATAAAAAAACAAAACCTAAAGATAACAGTATACTTTTCATAGTTTAGCTTTATTTTCCTTATTTTTAAATATTAATATCCCCGTTAAATTAACAAACAAAAGTGAAGTTTAAGAAATTCAAATTGGTAAAATCCGGTTCATAATATAATAAAATATTTCTTCTTGCAAACGTACCTTGTTTCAACCCCGGATGTACCTGGCAGCCGGACTAGCCCGCAGCCGGCAGAGTAAATGTAAACCTGCTGCCTTCGCCCACTTTGCTTTCAATCTGGATAGCGCCGCCATTTTTTTCAATAAATTCCTTGCAGATCAGTAATCCCAATCCCGTACCCTTTTCCTGATTGGTACCTGAAGTGGTAATGTGTTCTCCGGGATTGAATAATTTCCTTAGCTTTTCTTCTTCAATTCCCTGGCCGTTATCCAGTACACTGATCTTAATAAATCCGTCCTGCCTCGATGCACTTAGTAAAACCGAACCGCCTGTCTCGGTAAATTTTAGTGCATTGGATATCAGGTTACGCAATACAGTTTCAGCCATCTGCTTATCTGCAAAAGCATACAGACCGTTTTCTAAATTCATTTCCAGGCGGATTTTCTTTTTAACCGAATTTGCCTGATACAACTGGACAGTTTCGTCTGCAAGATCATTAAGGTTAAATTTTACAGGAGCATAATCCATGCGTCCCAGCTGAAGACGGGACCACTGGAGCAGGTTTTCAATCAGCTTGAAAACTCCGCTTGCTGATTTATGGATACTGAAAGCAAAATCCTTTATCTCTTCGGGACTCAGGTCCTCAAGGTAGTTGGCAAGATATTCAGAAAAACCTAGCAGAGCGGTGAAAGGGCTTTTCAGGTCATGGGCAATAATTGAAAACAGCTTATCTTTACCGGCATTAAGTGCCTTAAGTTCGTTTTCATAGTTCTTCTTTTCTGTAATGTCGAGTATAAGGCACATCCCTGCTGAAACGCGTCCGTCTTCTTCCTTGATAGGTAATGTATGGAATTCGAATATCCGGTCAGCTAAAGGGATTGTGAAAATGTTCTTTTCACCATTCAGGGCAGCACAATAGTAAGGTTCGAGAATGCTGCACATTTCCCGTGGGTATATCTCCCAGATTGTGCGCCCTTCCGTATTTTCTCTTAAAAGACCGGCTTTGCCAAGTTCAGATCCGTCAGCAACAATATACCTGAATTCCTTATCAAACAGAATTACTGCACCGTTGGGAAAGTTTTCAGCAAGAATCCTGTAACGCTTTTCGCTGATCCTGAGGGCAATTTCTGCCAGTTTCCTTTCAGTAATATCACGGTTGCTGCCCCTTCTGCCCAGAATAATACCTTCGGGACCTATTGCAGGCTGGCACAGGTGAGTGATCCAGCGGTCTTCCCCGTTCTTTGTAATAATCCGGAATGTAATTTCTTTTTGCTCTGTATAACTGCCCTTTTCGTTAATATGATCTTTATAGCCTGACAAATCGTCCGGGTGAATAATGCTTTCAAAAAGTCTGGGGTTATCCTCAAACTCACAAGCCTCATAACCGGAAATTCTTTTGCATGAGGGTGAAGAATAGATAAAATTGCCTTCGGGACTTACCCAGAATTCCCAGTCGTATGTATTTTCTGCAATTATTTTGTATTTTGTTTCAGAAACCCTTAATGCTGCTTCGGATTCCTTTCTTTCCGTTATATCCGTGGAAATGCTGACAACCCCCTGTACGACTCCATTTTCATCAATGAAAGGTATCTTATCTGTCTGCGTCCATCTAATACCTTCAGGGGTTTGTAACAACTGTTCAATATTTCTTTTTGGTTTTCCGTTTTTCAGGATCTCAGTGTCATCGGTGAGATGACTTGTAGAATAGCCGGGAAAGAGCTCGTAAAATGTCTTTCCACACCACTTTTCCCTGGGAACGCCCAAAGCAGCGGCAAGAGCCTTATTGACGATTACATATTTGCCGTCATTATTTTTATAGTAGATGTAGGAAGGTATGGAATCAAGAAGGATTTGCAGCTGATTTTGCTGATTACCTGCAGATGGACGGTCAAATTCTGCCTGGCGGCATTTTAACCGTTCCACTTCATTACGCAGCATATTCAGTTCTTCGATTAATTCAGCTCTGGTTTTTGTATTTTCTTCCATTTAATGTCTGCTTATGAGCATAATCCGTATTTTTTCAACAACAAAGTTAACAAAATTATTATAAATGGAAAATCATTTTCAGGATCAATAAGGAATTAAAATATCTTTACTTATAAATGTGTGTGATGTAGAGCAGATTAACGGGACTCATGCTCTTAATTATTGAATATTATTCTTAAATAAAATATTTTTTTAATATTTTATTTATATTTTTGCTAAAATTATACCTTAAAGAATATAAAATATTCAGGCTCTTCCTGTAATTGCATTTGATTTCGAACAAACATAAGGGAGGAATATGGACGAAATACTTCTCAGACCGGCAACAGAGAAAGATATCGATTTTATTATCGAGACGATTACTGAAGCAGAAAAAAGCGGGACGGATAAGATTGTTCTGTGCAGCCTTTTTTCACTAAATGAGGAGGAATATAAATTACTCCTCAGGGAGATGCTGAATGAGAACCTTGAAGGCCAGCCATATTGCATATCACAATTCCTGATTGCAGAATCAAATGGTGAATACGCAGGAGCCTGCTGCGCCTGGATCGAATCTCTGGATGGAATTAGCAGTACGGTCCTTACTGGTAATCTGCTATTCGGCCTGATAGACCGCGGGAAATTCTCCAATTATAAGGAGCTCGCTCCTCTTTTCCAGGGATTATACATCGAAAGAACTCCCGGAGCATTGCAATTGGAATTTGCCTTAGTCAGAGATAAATTTAAGGGCAGAGGTATCGCGGGCAGGATATTTGACGAGCTTATCAGACAACATAGGATAAAGCATGCAGAACTGCGTTCAGTGGAGTTCATTGTTGCAAAAAGCAATGAAAAAGCGATGAAGGCCTATCAAAAACTGGGATACCATGTAACTGCTGAAAAGCACGTGGAAGACAAAAGGATAATTGAACTGGCACCTTCGGATACAGTTGTGATGTGGAAAAAGGATTTTCTACAGGTTGACCAGAATTTAAACTAGACCCGGTTTCCGGTCAGTTATAATAAACCGGACATATGAACTCATTTATTAATTAAAACAGGGCGAAACCATGCTGCACAAAGTAATCAGATCAATAGAGTCCTTCGGTCACAGAAATGCATTCTGTATTGATGGAAATTATTATACTTATAATGATTTTGCAGATTCAGTAGGTAGAATTATTTCAACTCTCAGGGAGAGCAATTGTGAACAGGAAAAGCTGATTGGTGTAATGGCATACAACGATATTGAAACATATGCTTCCATATATGCAATTCTCTTTTCCGGCTGCGGTTTTGTCCCGCTGAATCCTGCCAATCCTCCCGACAGGAATCTTTCTATCGCGGATACTTCTGATATTCAGACTATTCTCACAAGCAGAGACTTTCCCGGCCACAGGCAGCTATTTCCGGAAAAGATAAAAGTAATGGATACAATTAATCTTCCGGATTCTGCGGCTCCTCTTACAATTCCGGACACTGACAAGGATGATATCGCTTATATACTATTTACTTCGGGCAGTACCGGCAAACCCAAAGGGGTGCCTGTCTCGCGCGGGAATCTGGCTGCTTTCATTGAAGCTTTTCTTGGATTGGGATATGATGTCAGTGAGAACGATCGTTTCCTTCAGATGTTCGAACTTACTTTTGATTTTTCAATATTTACATACATGCTCCCCCTTTGCATAGGGGCATGTGTTTATACAATACCTTCTGACGGCATTAAATATGCCAGTGTTTATACTATAATGGAAGAATATGAGATTACTTTTGCTGCCATGGTGCCTTCCATACTTACATATTTAAGGCCCTATTTCCCCGAAATACTCTTCCCCAGTATGAAATATTCCCTATTCTGCGGAGAAGGGCTATATTCAGATATAGTAAGGGAGTGGATCAAATGCGTTCCAGCATGCAAAATTATTAATGCATATGGCCCGACTGAGGCGACGGTGTTCTGCCTTATTTATGACTGGGACAAGGATAATTCAAATAAGGATCTCAATGGTATAATTTCAATTGGGAAAGCATTTAACAGAATGTCAGCTATGGTTGTGGACGAGTCGCTTAACCCGCTGCCCGCCGGATGCAGCGGTGAATTATGCCTTTCAGGTGACCAGCTTATATCAGGCTACTGGAAAGATCCTCAGAAGGACAAAGAGGCTTTCTTCAGGCCGGGAAATAATGGAAGTGACGCTCTTTATTACAGGACTGGTGACCTTGCATTAGTGGATGCAGAAGGTGATTTTATGTACTGCGGAAGGCTGGATTTTCAGGTGAAGATCCAGGGATACAGAATTGAGCTGGGGGAAATTGAGTTTCATACCCGTGAACTTACGCGGTTAAGCAATGTAGCCGCAGTTGCACACAGCAATAAAAACGGAATAATGCAGATACATCTCTTTCTCGAGGGATATGAAAACGGCGGTTTTAACTCAATTACCGAATATCTGAGAACCAAGGTCCCGGAATATATGCTGCCCTCTACAATCAGGTCAATGGAAAGATTCCCCCTGAGTATAAACGGCAAGACTGACAGGAAGGCTCTGGCGGCAATGATTGAAAATTAATGAATTGAAAACGACTAAGAAAGAAAAGGGTTAGGTACAGGTACTTAACCCTTTTTTTATAATTAATACTTGAAGTACAGGAATGGCTGCAGGTCAGCAGATTTCACCTGGGCTGCGACATAGATCATTATGGCAAAGATCAATGCCTGTGCAACCAAAGGTGTATTGGTGAGCATTTCCCTGGTCTTAAACTCCCATGATTTAGGAGTAAAATGGAGTAAATAACCCAGGATCATTAAACCAAATACATTCATATAGCTTGGTACGAACTGCAGGAACACTTCACCGTGAAAATAGGTAAATATCTGCCTGTACATATCCAGAGCAAGCTGGAATGAAGAAGCACGGAAGAGTACCACAGAAAATACTACCAGGTGAAATGTAAACAGAATCTGGAAAAACTTTAATGTCCTTGTACCGCTTAAGCCCACCTTATCGTAGAACATTTTCCTGTATTTCTGAGTGAATAATGAAAATATAAGGAATATGCTGTGTAAAACTCCAAACAGTACGAATGTCCAGGCAGGACCGTGCCAAAGGCCGACGGCAACAAATGTAATAAGCAGAGCCAGAGCCGAGCCGAACAGCCGTAAATTCCTTAATTTCATCTGCAGGGGTTTGAAAAGATAGTCGAGCAGCCATGTGGATAAGGAAATGTGCCATCTCCTCCAGTATTCAGCTACACTCGAAGCCTGGAAAGGACGGTTAAAGTTATCCATCAGTCTGAATCCCATAAGCAGGGCCACACCCAGAGCCATATCGGTATATCCTGAAAAATCACAATATATCTGTATGGCATAGCCATAGATTGCCAGCAGGTTCTCTACGCCCGTAAATCTTGTAGGTATCTCGAACACCCTGTCTATAAAATTCAGACTTATATAGTCGGCAATAACTACTTTTTTGAACAGGCCGCAAAGTATCAGAAACAGAGCCTCACCCATCATTGACTGCGTTACTTCATTCTCCCTTTCAACCTGAGGCAGGAATGCGGCTGCGCGGTCGATTGGACCCATCAGCAGATTCGGGAAGAAGACAACAAAGAAAGAGAAATCCCTGAAGCTTTTTACCGGTTCCATGATCTCAAAATAGATCTCAATCACATAGCTGAGTGCCTTAAAAGTAAAGAATGAGATGCCGATAGGCAGGAAGATATCCAGACTGCGTGCAGGTCCCAGGTGCAGGTCGCTGACAATCTGCAGGAAAAAATTGGTATACTTAAAATATGCCAGTATGCCAAGATTCAGGATAAGTGCAGCAATAAAAACCAACTTTCGTTTGGTCTGGTTTTGTGAATTGCCTATCCAGTTGCCAGCATAATAATTAATAACGGAAGTAAATACCAGCAGGAGGAAATAAAAGCCGGCGGCCTTATAGTAAAAGAAAAGAGAGAATATAATTACCGCGTAGATCCTGCTGCTCCTGCTTTTCAGCAAATAATATATTGCCAGAAATATAAAAAAGAAAAACAGGAACAACGTTGTACTGAACACCAGAGGATCGCTGGGATCATATACAAACAGGTTCAGTAGTTTTTGTAAGTCAATATTTTTAAGCATTGGTCTTTGAGTCTATTAATTTCTGCAAATCGCCAATATTTTTAACTTTGAGAATTTCCATACCCTTAAACCGGATATTGAATTCCTTTTCTACTGCGAGCACTATATTAACATGGTTCAGTGAATCCCACCCGGGAACCTGTCCTGCTGTTGTCTCCGGTGTCAGTTCAAAATTCTTAAGATTTAGTTCTTTAGAAATTACTGCCTGCAACTTTTCAGAAATCATTAAAACTCCATTGTTTATTTGTTAGTATTTCCGGTATTCATTTAAAATTGCTTTTGTAAGATATGAAGCCATTTTCTTAGATCCATCCTGCAGCAGATGGCCGTAATCTTTTGAAGCCATATTGCTGTTTACCCAGTTTACCATGGAATTCATTCCGCCCATTGCTTCAAACGAGTTCCAGAATGTTATTCCGGTAGCATTAGCAATTTTTTTCTGTGATTCAACCAGGAGCGGCACATTCGGATCCGTACCAAATTTAGGACCCTTTTTGATTGCTCTGTCACCTACGCTGACCATCAGAATACTTGCCTGGGGAAATTGCTGTTTCAGGTCGTTGATTACTTTAATCATCTGGGTCTCATACCAGTTGAAATTAACATTACCTGCTGAAAGCATGTTGCCGCCAAAACTGAGAATTATCAGTTTATAATTCAAATATTTGTTAAAGTCTGTCAATATCTGGGGCATGATATCCCTGAAAGAAACGCCTGTATTTCCGCGCCATGGGAAGTTATCGAGATATAAACCGTTCCCTGATTCGAGGCTTACACCATAAAAATTTGCCTGTCCTGCCATTGTAGCAGTAATCTTAATCGATTTACCTTCACCGGGAGCATTCAAAACGAGTTCCTTCACGCCCTTGCCAGCGACTAAAGCTGCGGACTGATCCGGGCCATTATTGAAGGAATATTTGATTGAAGAGTTTTTTGCGTCTGAATAGTATAGTTTTACCGTCTTAAAGGATCTGGTGGATGAATACTTATAGGCAGTTTCATATTTTACCCAGCTGTTATTGCCAGGGACAGACACAAAGCCGCTGATGCCTACCGGCAGAGTGGCATCCTTTCCGTTTACAACTGAGGCAATTTTCCAGTCGCTGGAGAAAGACTGTCTTATTGATTCCCTGAAACTTATATCCTGGGAGGTAATGGAAAGGAATCCTGCACCAAGGCCTCCGAATTCGTTCTGCAGATTCTGTCTTACGTCTACATCAATTAAATCACCCTCAATATTAGAATCACCATAATGTGCAATTCTAACCCCTTTTGATTTTGATTGCTTCAGTGCCTGGAAGAAATTCTTCATCTGGGCAACATTTCCCGATAATCCTACTGAGGTTTCAGGAATATCCGAAACAATTTCACAGCTATTGTTGCTATGACTGGACAAGGCTCCGTTCATCAGATCAAAAAGGAACTGGCCTGGGAATGAAGCTTCGATAACACGGGTCTTTTCCGAAGGACTGATGACATTTGTCACTGATGCAAAGTTGTCAGAATATTTTCCTGGAATCCTGTTCATACTAAGGAGTGAATCAGGTTTGATATCCATAAAAAAGCTGACGGGTTTGGTTTTCAAAGTAAATACCTGTATACCCTCGGGTATATAGGAAAGTATCAGTGAAAATATTATTGCAAGCCCAAACAGTAAAACCGGTCTTTTGTTGTTATTCATGGAGGGCATCACTACAATTACTCCTTTCGAGATTAATGTTGAAACGCGGGTAAGTTAAACAAAAAATAATTTATTATCAATAATCGGGATCACATCATTCCAGATTGTGTGCAAAATAGCGGGAAATACTATTTAAGAACTGCCTCCAGTTCCTCTCGCCAGATCGCATAACCATTTGCATTAAGGTGGAGTCCATCATATGTCAGTTCCGCTTTCAGGAATCCGTCAATTGTCATTTTGGCATTCAGGTCCATGAATCTGATGCCATTATCCCTGGCATATTTCATCAGCAGCGCATTTAATTTTTTCACTTCGGGGTTTTTGTCCGCAGCATCATGCCATTTGGGAGATACATAAAGCGTGGATTGGATAACCGGAGTTATTCCCTGGCTTCTGAGTCCCTCAATAACTTTCATATATTCGTTAAACACGTCTTCAGCGCTGTAACCGGAATAAATATCGTTTATTCCGCCCATTACAAAGCAGAAGCGTGGTTTGAGTTTATATACATATTCAAGCCTGTTGAGGAATCCGCTCAAAACGTCGCTGGGAATACCTCTTTCGATAATATCGTTTCTGCCCATAAGTTCATTCCAGTTAACCCCGTGTGTAATGGAATTACCTAGCATTACAATATTTGCCTCCCGGGTTTTATAAATATCATATAGTCCTGTCTGCAGCTGATAGTTCTGGTTTTTCCTGTAGCTTACGGTATCCTCTCTGAATGTGTCGGGCTTCGCACAGGCGGCATAACTAAATGAGGTAAAAAAGAGGGTTGCCAGTAAAAGAGCATTTCT
>JBLMZM010000206.1:0-6543 GCA_050258815.1 Ignavibacteriales bacterium | reverse complement strand
AAATTTTGTGGATTTAAATTCCAGATATATTTATCCTTACTCAATCCGTGTTTTAATTTAAAAAAGCGTGCAGCAATTATTGACATTCAGGGCGGCAGAAATATTTCTGCCGCCCGCTTCTCTTATAATAACAGTGTGCAGTTCTTTCTGATTGACAGGTCAATATTTTATTCTACAAACAATTCATCAACATAGCAGTATTTCCATTCCTCACCAGGCTGAAAGGATTTTATAACAGGATGCTTTGTTGAGTGGTAATGCTTTGTGGCATGCTTGTTTTTGGAGTTATCACAGCAGCCAACGTGCCCGCATGTTAAACATAATCTCAGATGCACCCAGCTATCCCCCATTTTCAGGCATTCCTCGCAGCCTTCAGGCGTTCTGGGTTCTGGTTCTGTTTTAATTCCGGCGATATGGTCGCAGATTTCTTGCATCAGGTTCTCCTTCGTTAATAGTATAAATCATACCTTTTTATATTTCCACTCATAAGGAACAGGCCCCTCCAGTGCTTTTATATCCCAGCCCGCCAGTTTCGCACTTTCATTATAGGTGCTTTGCAGAAATTCAAGTATCAGCAGTTCCGGAGAAGAGGCACTATATATTTCGGCATATGGTAGAATAAATTCACCAAGCAGGGTATTAAAGGATGCAGCTCCGGGTTCAATACGTGCATCTCCGATTCCTTTTGGTGCAGGATAGAGATATGAATACAATGCAGGATAGGGATACCTGTTATCCCCGGGCCAGAAGCCGAAGGAAAAATTCTCCTCGTTTTCAGCATAACGCATGATAATTCCTCCATATTCAGGCGGAGTTGCGGGCTTTCCCGAGTAGCGGGTTTCATTAAGGTCAAAAGACCCCCAGAAGAAATGAACAGGACTGCTTTTCCCCCTGAATGGGGTACGGAAGTGTTCGAAGATCATAGATAACTTAACCATTATTTGCCACCAGTCTGTAACATACTTCCCGTCATATGAAGCATGCACTGTATCTTCGTTGCAGGCAACCGGATCCGGGACTTCACAGGGGATCGGATTAATGTTTACAGAAATATTCATATCGCTTAGTGCACTCATAAATTCAATATAAAAATCGGCTACTGTTCGAGGTCTTAAAATAATTGTTTTTGACTGAGCATCGGTCTTGTGAATTATGACCCTATGATCAATAAAATCAAAATTCACGTCGAAGGCTTCATCCTTATAGGGAATTAACCCGGTAGTCATCCCGGATGAAGTAACTGAAAATGCTACCTGCCACCAATGGTTTAAAAATGGGTTCAGGGCAAGCTTCACTTTTCCTGCAACCTGCATGCACATATGCAGTGTATCAAGTGTATCTTTCCACTTCTCGTAGGGCAGAGGTGGCCATTTAGTTGAGTTCATTCTTTTGTCCCTTATTTAATTATTGATATCGGAAACATGGGCCGGATACTCTGTTTACTGACCCCAATTCAAGTTTGATTCTTCTGTAAATAGAAATATTGCGACAAATAAAACAAGATCATTTTTTTTCAACTGGGATACTGTTTCCGGGAAAGGATCAGATCAGATACTGCCAGGGCAAATAAATTGGTATCGATTGAATAAGCCTGAATATTTTAGTAATAATCATTATTAAGGGATCCGGTAATTGCATAATAGCTATCAGGGATGAGTATGAAAAAACAGACAGAGACTAAGAAACAAACTGAATTCAATGAAAACATCAGGACAGATGAGGTCTTTTCAAAAAGAAGTGCACTGATACAAAACTATAAATCTGTTAGAAATTTTACCGACGCACTTTGCAGACCCTTGGCAATTGAGGATTTCATAATTCAGTCTATGCCGGATGTAAGTCCCACTAAATGGCATCTGGCACACACCAGCTGGTTTTTTGAAACATTTGTATTAAAGGAAACAAATAAAAATTTCAGCTTCTTCAACCCTATTTACAACTACCTCTTCAATTCCTACTATGTACTGGTAGGTGACAGGTTTACACGTGCAAGGCGCGGACTCCTTTCGCGCCCAACTGTAACAGAAGTATACGAATACAGGAAGTACGTGGATGAAAAAGTGCTGGAATATCTTGAACAGGCTTCCGATAAAGATGTGGAAGCTATATCGCCCATTATTGAGTTGGGGATCAATCATGAGCAGCAGCATCAGGAGCTTATTCTGACAGATATCAAGCACGTATTTTCTGTAAATCCTCTATACCCGGTTTACGCACAGGCAAAAGAACCGGAAACCGTGCATATTCCTTCAATTCAGTGGGTAAATTTTGATGAAGGCATCTACCGCACTGGTTACGAAGGGACGGGCTTTTCATTCGACAATGAAAGACCGGTACACAAGGTGTTCCTCGGGTCATTCAGACTTGCCTCGCGCCTTATTACAAATGGCGAGTATCTCGACTTTATCGAAGCCGGTGGTTACAGGCATCCGGAGCTATGGCTTTCGGAAGGCTGGATGACGGCTGAGAGCGGAAACTGGAAAGCACCGCTCTACTGGGAAAAGAAAGACGGAGAGTGGTTCTTATTTACACTTGGGGGACTTACAAAGCTAAATCCTTCTGAACCCGTATGCCATGTGAGCTACTATGAGGCTGATGCTTATGCCCGTTGGGCGGAGGCCCGTCTTCCCAGGGAAGAGGAATGGGAGGCAGCTGCTTCTGATCATCCTATTGATGGAAACTTCGTTGAAAACGGACACTTTCACCCTGCTCCACTGTCACACAATACCTCAATACCTATTCTGCAGCAGATGTACGGAGATGTTTGGGAATGGACCGGAAGCCCTTATACAGGTTATCCGGGCTATAAACCTTCTGCCGGTGCAATTGGTGAATACAACGGAAAATTCATGTCAAATCAGATGGTACTCAGGGGCGGCTCATGCGCAACCAGTCTGTGGCATATTAGAAGAACATACAGGAATTTCTTTCCGCCCCATAGCAGATGGCAGTTCACCGGTATCCGCCTGGCGAAAGATACCACTGTAATATAGGTAGTGAATAGCATTTCCATTTGTCCCTGGATGTATTAAATAATTATGAGCGGAAAGGATCTCAATGTATAATAATCTTCATATAAAGGAAGCAAGCCCCCGTGATGAAATTATATCCGGACTCCTTGCTAACTCAAAACGGCTGCCAAGCAAACTCTTTTATGATGAAAAAGGCTCTGCGCTCTTTGACATGATTTGTAATCTGGATGAATACTATCTTACCAGAACTGAAGTCAGCATAATGAAGCATAATATAAAAGAGATTACTGATTGTATCAGCGGTGACTCTGCATTAATTGAACTTGGAAGCGGCAGCAGCATAAAAACACGCCTGCTGTTTGACAATATGCGAACTCTTCCACTATATATCCCCGTAGATATTTCCTATGAGCATCTTATGAGGACGGCCGAGGTGTTGAAACAGGATTATCCGGGACTCAGGGTGCATCCAGTCAATGCCGATTTTTCCCACGATTTTGAGCTGCCCTTTGTTGCGCTTCAGATGAATTTAAGAAAAATCCTGTACTATCCCGGCTCTACTATTGGAAATTTTACCCCCAGGGAAGCAGCACGTTTTCTGAAAAGAGTATCAGGAATGCTAGGCCATGGTGGCGGACTTTTAATAGGCGTCGATATGAAGAAGGACCCCAATGTGCTTCACATGGCATACAACGACAGCAAGGGAATAACAGCAAAGTTTAACCTGAACATTCTGGAGAGACTAAATGCCGATTATAATGCTGATTTTGATATAGGCAATTTCTATCACAAGGCTGTCTATAATAAACTGAAGGGCAGGATAGAGATGTACCTCATCAGCACGAAGACCCAGTCTGCAAATATCTTCGGCAAAAGGATTCACTTTCTGCGCGGAGAGAAGATACTCACCGAGTATTCGTATAAATATAGCGATGAAGGATTCAGCAAGCTCGTTTCAGAATATTTCAGATCAGAATATGTATGGACAGATGATAATAATTACTTCAGTATCTGGTATCTGAAAGTACGCTGAGAAAGTATTTCCCTATTTTTTAAATGCATTAAATATTGCAAAGGGTATCGTCAGGGACCATTCTCCGTTTTTACTGCTTTCATTGTTCATTCTGGATTCTATTTCCGTGAATACCTCTGTTACTCTATCCTCAGGTACCAGTGAAAGCCAGCTATCCATAAATGCATACTGGATAAAAGGATAATCAAACATCGCCGTGCCGTCAACGAACCTGTATTTAAAGGAATCGGCTTCAACCTGGCATATCTCAAAATTATTCTCACTAAATAATTTTTCATATTCTGCCATTGGAGGACGTTTCCTGTCAATATGCATTTGTAACAGCGGTATTATTTCATTTAAATCATGATCGGCTAATACCTGCCTGAATATCTGATAAAACTCCTTCATTGTTTCAGAAAGGTTGTAAGTTGCAACGAACTGAGCTCCGGTTTTGGCTACCCTGGAACATTCCTGAAATACCTTATCCGGCTGCTGAACATTATTCAGGCCGTTATTCGATATGATCAGATCAACAGACGAATCAGGAAGCGGAATACTTTCAGCCTCACCTAAAATAAGCTCAACATTAGGTATCTTAAAGATGTCAATTTTCTTTTGTGCTCTTTTAATGGCGGCTTCCCACGGATCTATGCCGTAAACCTTACTACAACGGCCTAATCTGCATGCAACTTCGATTGAGGGGAATCCAAAACCAGATCCTATATCCAGGACGGTCATATTTTTCTTCAGTACAATAGAATCCAGAAGCTTTAGTCCGAATGGTGCTGACCACAATGGGAGTTCATCAATAACTGATATTAAATCACCATCGTTAAAGCTATAGTCAGGTTTTTTATAAATTCTCATTCGACTCAGTAACCTTTTAATAAGTGAATATGGGCAACATAACAGTTTACTGACACCAAAGCAAGAATTTTTCTTTGTTGGAAATCAAGTTCCATTCAGCAATTAAGGGCATAAATATTCCGGCAAGATATTTTATTATCTGCCGGATTAATAATTTACTTTTAAGGTTACTTCAACAATGTCATCTTCCTGCTCTGGGTAAAATCATTTGCCCTGAGTTCATAAATGTAAATCCCGCTGGGAAGGTTTTCAGCATTAAACCTTATGGAATACTTCCCCGGATTCTGATTTTCATTTATCAGTTCCGCAACTTTCTTTCCCAATACATCATAGACCTTAAGCGTAACCTGCCCAGCCTTTGGAATCTCATAGCTAATTAATGTAGACGGATTGAACGGATTAGGGTAATTCTGTTCCAGTGCGTAGTTTAAAGGTAACGCACTCTTTGTTTGCTCCACATCTGTAGCCGTCTGCTCAGCCGTCAGAATAACAAAATTGCTGGCAGAATTTTGCGTAAATGTAACTGTATTGTTTGAATTGTTAAGAAGAGCGCTGTTTACAGTTACCCAGCTATTGGTTGTATTATCCCAGTATTTAATTTTTACTGTGTTCTTATTGAAATTTCCGGCTTTTAACTGCTGATCAGTGAAATGGATCTGCATTTTCATTGGACTATTAAAATTCATGTGATTACCGCACATTCCATTCTGCCACATGGGGTTTGTACCATTGCCTGCGAAGAAACTAATTTCATAGCCGGCAAGGATTTTTTCACTGCCTTTGTTCGGAATACTGCCGGGAGTCAGTTCAAGAATTTGTCCAAACAGACTATCAGGCATCATCATTCCGCCTCCCATCATTCCTGAATTCCAGTTGGGGTTCATTATCATCCATGTGGTAGAGTCAAACGGAGAATGAAATTTCATAGACTGCGTCATATTTTTGTGCATCCACCCCCCTCCCAAATTCTTACCCAATGTTGAGCTGTCGCGCCATGCCTTGCCATTTATAGTATAAACTATTACCATCTTCATCGGGCTCCTTTCAAGAAATCCACCTGTAATGGAAACAGAATCCCCGTTCATCGGCCTCTTTGCTCCTGAAGAAGGCTGGTACCAGTAAGGACCGAAATTCAGGAAGTAGTCAGGTTTCTGATCTTTGTTTATATCCAGATATGTTAATTCATATGCAAATGTTGTATCAGCCAGTACCCGTCCGGTCAGTGTAACTGATTTAAGGCTGTCATGCATATTACCAAAACCATACCCTGCACAGCCATTCATTCTGTGGCCGCCCATGTGCGAATAGTAGCCCATATTGTTCCAGGTAGCATCATAGGGATCCCGCCAAAATGAACCGTTAATCTCATATACCACGATCATCCGCAGATTGCCCATCATTGTATTAGGTGTTTGTCCACCCTTGATCGTAACCTGGGCGCCATTTACGGGTCTCTGTGCATCGCTGCTGTCTGGTTTATACCATACAGGGCCGAAACTCAGCATATAGTCAGGGGTACCATTTGCATCTGTATCAAGGTAATACCTGCTCATTGTAGTTGCAGTACTGTCTATAATTATTTTCCCACTGACAGTAACAGTCTGAAGCGAATCAGGCTGGAAGTGCCACATCTGCGCATTCACCAGTTCACTCATAAAAAATATAAACAATATGCCCAATAAATATATT
>JBLMZM010000205.1:0-37318 GCA_050258815.1 Ignavibacteriales bacterium | reverse complement strand
GGAGGTGCCCTGGCCGCAATTTTATTGATGAACTATTTCAGCACTCCGGCAGCTTCGTTCTTAATCTGTCTGCCCATTATCATCGCCTCATTCCTTGCGCTGGATAAATACAGGTATATTCCGGTGCTGCCATTAGTCCTCATGATAGTTCTGATGTATTACTCGAAAATATTGCTGAATCCGCCCAGGAAAGAGAGGGCGCCGGTTGTCTATCAGCACTGGGACGCAATGGCCAAGTTGAAAATCTATAATTACGATGAAAACGGCAGGGGTATTAATATTGATAATGTTGCAAACACTCCCGTCAACAGGTTCGACGGCAACTGGAACAAACCGGATTCAATGAAGTATGATTTTGGTGTGTTTAGTCTGAAGAACTTCATAAAGTCAGACGGCTCATTTACTGTGTTATCTCTGGGTGCCGGAGGCGGAGGCGAGGTGCTTCAATCGCTTCAGGAAGGAGCAGCAGAGATTCATGCAGTGGAAGTAAATCCTAAAATAAATCAGATGCTGCTCAACGGAGAGCTGGCGGACTTTTCAGGCCATATATACACGGACCCGCGTGTGAAAGTTGTTACTGAGGATGGCAGGTCATATGTGAGGAGATACAAAAATAAATTTGATCTAATTACCTCATTCAGTTCCAACACATTTGCCGCCCTGGCCTCGGGTTCATTTGCACTCGCCGAGAATTACCTGTTTACTACTGAAGCATTTGAGGATTACTATCTTGCACTTACGGAAAGAGGCATATTTTATATGGAACATCAGATGTATATGCCCAAGATAGCAGGCCAGGTGATCGAGGCGTTAACAGATCTGGGTGTAAAAAATCCGCAGGAACACATAGCAATCTATGACCTCCCGAAACATCGCAGGAATCTCATGATATTATCTAAGAAGCCTCTTACGAAGGATTATATTGAGACTGTGGTTGTAAAGCTTTCAAAGGAAAACTATCCGTTAATTCATCTGTTGTATCCGGCGCCGGACTCAACCTCAGGCAATCTGATAAACAGGATAGTGGAAAACGGGTGGAAAAATGAGGCTGCAAAGGCACTAATCGATATTACTCCCTGCAATGATAACAGACCTTTTATTGCTCAGCTCGGCCTGTGGAAGAACCTGCAGTTCAGCAAACTGAATGAAATGTCTCCATATGAATTCAGGGGATTTCCAATATCGAAACTCATAATTGCCATTATACTCCTTATAATTTCCGTCCTTGTACTGCCACTGATGTTTGTCCCATATTTCAGGAAAAGTGAGAAGCTGAAAATGGCGCCCTGGCTATACTTCTTTTCAATAGGGGCCGGGTTTATGATAGTTGAGGTAGTGCTCATTCAGAGGTATACTTTATTCATCGGGGCATCGTCGTACAGTTTTGTTATAATACTTTTGACGCTGCTTTTAAGTTCCGGCATTGGCAGCAGGTTTTCAGAAAAATTTAAGGACCACCTGCCATTTTATGTGATTATCATTCTGCTTTTAGCTGAGGTTCTGTTCTTCAGGTCATTTACCAACCTGCTGGCAGCATTAAGCTTTGTGCCCAGGGTGCTGATTTCCATGATAATAATATCTCCGCTGGGATTTTTTATGGGAATGCCGTTTCCCAAGGCAGCCGGTAAAGTCGGTGAACTGATAGACTGGGGATTTGCAGTGAACGGTGTTGCCTCAGTAATAGGTTCAACAGCCATAATATTAGTAACAATTAACTATGGATACAATGCGGCCCTTTTCATAGGAGCTTTGTTCTATTTTTCCGCCCTGTTGCTAATAAAAGCCAGAAACAGCTGGTAAGCAGCACAGGAATTTTCATTATTTGCCCAAACGCATATATACACCCCTCATACACCCCAATCCCTAAGCCTCTCTTCGCTTTAGAAGAGAGGTTTTTTTATTTCCGGCATCCGGGGAAACTTATTCTGAAAACTTATTATGCTGTGCAATTGAAAAAGGATAAAATAATAGTTAAGTTACTAACAGTTCTTATATAAAATTTACGGTGTCCCGTTAGAACGGGAAGAATAGGGAAACCGGTGAAAATCCGGTGCTGCCCCGCAACTGTAAAAGGCGCTAACAATTTGCACTAAGCCACTGTTAATGAAATTGCATAATAACCGGAAATTATCCGGTATTTGCATACTGCATTAACGGGAAGGCGCATATTGTTGCCTTGAGTCAGGAGACCTGCCGTGAGTTACTTAATCTGCCTTCGTGGGTGAGGTGAGATAATGATAATTTGTGTTTCACGGTCTTTTACATTTCCCGACACACATACTTTCTTTAACTCTTTCCACGCAAGGTTACAACTTTTTATTAATTCAAAAGGAGTAACTTTTATGCATTCCAGGTTGTTTATACTATTATTTTCATCATTGCTTGCGGGTTATTTAAATGCCCAGAGCCAGAATAATCAACAGAAAAGCGATTCGCTCAGTACATATGGGCTTTCAGAAGTAGTAATATCGGCCAACAGGGCCCTTACGCCAGCTTCGGAAGTCGCAAGCTCTGTGACCATAATTAAAAAAGAAGAAATTGAAAGAAGCAATAAACCGTTTCTTTCCGACCTGCTCAAAGCAGTTCCCGGATTAAGTGTTGTCCAGCAGGGAGGCAAAGGATCTTTGTCCAGTATATTTTTAAGAGGGGGGAACGCACAGCACACTCTTTTCAGGATTGACGGGGTTGAGATCAATGATCCAAGTTCACTGAACAATGCATACGACCTTTCAAATCTTCAGTTGGATAATATTGAAAGAATAGAAGTGCTGAGGGGACCCCAGAGCACATTGTATGGCTCTGAGGCAATGGCAGGAGTAATAAGCATATTTACCAAGAAGGGATCAGGCTCCCCTAAACTCTCTCTTTCTGCTGAAGGCGGTTCATATGGGACTATGAATGGCAATGCGGCTCTAAACGGTAGTTTCAAGGTAATAGACTATTCGCTAAGTTATTCAGGCTATAAGACAAAGGGATTTTCTTCAGCCGACAAAAATTATGGCAACACGGAAACTGACGGGAGTCTGAATAATTCCATATATTCCCGCCTGGGAGTAAAGTTGACAGAATTCATGAGCCTGGATGTTTTATACAACTTTACTAAATCACGTACTGATCTGGATCAGAACGGACCTGATGGTGATGACCCAAATTTCGTGTATAAGCTTGAAGAGTCAGTCTTTAAGACCTCCTCAAACATTTCGCTGTTTGAAGGCCGGTGGAACCAGGACCTGGGAGTCTCCATAATGAGGCACATAAGTCACACAATTGATGATATAGATGAAATCAGGCCGCAGACATCCTCCGATGCATACTTCAACGGCAGCAGGCTGAAACTGGAGTGGCAGAACAATCTTAAGGTAGATAAGTATAACATGCTGGTATTCGGTGCTGAGGCATACAGGGAAAAGGCCAATACCAGTTATTTTTCGCGGAGTGAATATGGTCCTTTTAATTCTGAAATACCAGAGAACAGTGCTACTACTACAAGCTTATACCTTCAGGATCAGGTGAACTTTGCAAATGCAATATTTGCGAGTGCAGGTTTAAGATATGATAAGCATAACAGGTTTGGCTCAATCACTACATTCCGCATAGCTCCTGCATATCTTATAAGTGAGACGAACACAAAACTAAAGTTTACATATGGTACAGGTTTCAAATCCCCCTCACTCTATAACCTGTTTGACCCTGCTTTCGGTAACCCCGACCTGAAACCTGAAAAAAGCAGAGGTTGGGATGCCGGAGTGGAACAGTATATTATGAAAGATAAGCTATCGCTTGGGGCTACATATTTCAGTAATGACTTTACAGACCTGATAGGGTACGACAATAACTACAGGTCAATAAATATTGATAAGGTAAAAACCAGTGGCCTGGAGTTGTCACTTGCGGGTGCTTTTAATAAATTGTTTATAAATCTAAACTATACCTTTACTGAAAGCAAAGACAAAAGTATGAACAGTATTGATTCAGGGAAAGACCTGCTGAGAAGGCCCAAAAACAAATTAGGTCTTAATATAGCTTATTCCTTTAATGATGCAGACGTTAACCTGGAATTAATGAATATGGGTAAAAGAGAGGACAGGGATTTCGTTACATTTCAAAGGGTTGAGCTAAGCGCCTATACACTTGTAAACCTGGGTGCTGCATACAATGTTACCAATTACCTGAAATTTTTTGGAAGAATAGAAAACCTGCTTGACCAGAAATATGAAGATGTACTTTATTATGGGACCCCGGGAGTGTCGGGTTATTTCGGAATCAGGCTTAGTATTTAAAAAATGAGCGGCGGAAAAAAGAAAAATTCTCCCTGCAATGGAGTCTGCACCATACATAAGCCTACAGGCTTATGTATGGGTTGTTTAAGGACAATGGATGAGATTGCCTCCTGGCCATATTTGACCGATGAGGAGAAATCTGAAGTAATGCAGGAATTAAGGCTGCGCAGACTGAAATATGGAAACAGGTTGATAGAGTAACCGGAACAAGGAAACAAAATGGGAAAATTGAAAAAGGGATTTATCCAGATCTATACAGGAAACGGAAAGGGGAAAACCACTGCGGCATTGGGACAGGCCTTACGTGCCTCGGGAAGCGGACTAAAAAGCTTAATTATTCAGTTTATGAAAAATTTCCCCTATGGTGAAATTGCAGCAATTAAACACTATGGTGAGCATATAAGTATTGAGCAGTATGGAGACGACTCATTTGTGTTTAAGAAGCAGCCGCCAGAAGAACATGATAAGCTGACTGCAAGAAAGGCACTGGAAAGGGCCAGGGCCGCATTACTGAGCGGTGAATATGACATAGTTATTTTGGATGAGGTCTGTGTATCGATATACTTTGGATTGTTTCAGGCCAAAGATGTAATCCCATTGCTTGAGATAAAGCCTGATGACGTGGAGCTCATTTTAACGGGCCGTTATTGTCCTGAAGAATTACTGAATAAGGCTGACCTGATAACAGAGATGAAGGAGGTCAGGCATTACTTCCAGAAGGGGATCACGTCCAGAAAAGGAATTGAATCCTGATGAGGACTAACGCACAATAAATTCCCTGCTGGGTTTAACTTCTCTGTTATTCCCAGGCTTTATTCTTCTTGCCCATGCCAGGTCAACTATTTTCTTGAGAGTCCTTCTGAATGAATATCCTGCTGCCCGGGAGGACCTCATGAATCCTGCATCCTCTGTAAGGTCGGGGTTTGGATTAACTTCCAGAACGAAGAGCTCATTCTTTTTTGAAAGGCGCATATCAACTCTGGCGTAGTCACGACATCCGAGTGCAACAAATGCTCTAAGAGCGAGTTCCTTTGCTTTCTCTTCAACTTCATCCGGAAGAATTGAAGGGCAAATGGGTCTGGCCATATGGTATGCTTCATGGAACGGGTCCCACTTTGCCTGATAACTAACGATATTATTCAGGTGTGTGGGCATTAAAGAAAAATCAATCTCACTGATAGGGAGTACTCTGGGTTTTTTATCACCAAGGACGGCAACATTTAATTCCCTGCCGTCAATATATTCCTCGAGCAATACCTTCTGGCGGAAATGATTCAGGACAAAATTAACTCTCTCACAAAGCCGCACAGGATCATTTACAACGGACTCATCTTCAATTCCCAGGCTGGCATCCTCCATGGATGGCTTTACGATTAAAGGATAGCTGAGGCCAAGGTCGGAGATCTCCTCCTGGCTTGAAATGACGCGGTATTTGGGCGTATTTATCCCGAGGGAGGATAAAACACTTTTGACCAGAATTTTTCTCTGGCATGTTCCGAGTGCAAGCGGGGGAGCTCCTGTATAGGGCACGTTCATCATCTGCAGCAGGCAGGCAAAATTCATTTCCAGGAAAGCCTTATCCTTATATAATTCCACCAGGTTAAACACTACGTCGGGACAATTGCGTTTATAGTCATCCATAAACGTTCTGTAGTCATCAAAAATATTCAGGCTGTATGCATCATAACCTGCCTGGCGTAAAGCCACAGCAAGAGAGTCATAGCCATCAATGGGATTAGAATGTTCCAGGTCAAAGTATGGCTCAAAATTAATTTCGCTGGGGGTTGCATTTCTCTGATAATAAGCCAGATCAGAATGAGATATATTGTAAACAACTGCTACTTTCATGTATCCCTATTGTTTTGGAAGCTGAATATAAAAAAATTAAATATTCTTCGCAAAATCTTTGACCGGTTAAAGCAGTAATATTATGCATTTTTAATACATTATCGTAATTATCGAGAATTTTTTGAGCGAATGACTCAATTTAAATACATTAATTTTTATCTTTTTCAATAATGCGAAAATTCCTAATTTCTTTGGACACTTTTGCGTATCAGAATTTTTTATCATAAATTACTCACAATTTCAATAAATGATTTTTACCCTAAGTATCAACTCAAAATATTTTCTCAATTATAGTACAAAAAGATGAGTTTTTATCCTCAGCCAAACAAATATTATTGCGGACCCTTTGCATTAAAATACGCCCTCGTTATGTTAGGTATTTTTAAACATGAGAATATAATTGCTAAAAATGCGGGCAGTACATGGTGGGCCGGCACAGATGAAATAGGACTTGCGAGAGCTGCCAAAAAATTTAACTGCAGGATGAAATATTTCAGAGCGGACCTTCCGGTAGTTGCGCTTGAATTACTGGACAGGGAGTTAAAGAAGGGGCTGCCTTGTATTTTAAGCGTAAATAACTGGGGCCACTGGCTCACTGTATTGAGCTACCAGAAAAATAAGTATATTATTGTGGACAGCGGGCTTGAAAGGGTGATTGCCATATTGACTCCTGCCCAGCTGCTGAAAAAATGGAAATATGTTGACGAAGAGGGGTGTCCCAGCTACGATGGTTATTCAATAACACCGCAGTTCAAAGTGGCCACAAAAGCTCTCTTTACGCTGGAAAAAGCCCGGCACGTCATGTACAAAAAAAATGAAAACCTGGCCAGCAAATGGGATACCTATTTTAACGATCTCATAAACATCTGCAGGCCCCGCACTCCGAATTCTTACAATATTATTTCAGTGAATGAATTCCTGAGAAGGCACGAAAATACACTAATCAAAAAAGTATCCTTCTGGCATGGAACTCCAAACTACAAAGAGCTGAGAAAGATACTGCGTAACCTGCAGTTTGTAGCAGAAGTATATGATCTTGTAATTTATGATGAAGATGAAAAAAAGGCCCTGATAGATTTTGCTTCGATACTGATGATGTATTCCTGCGGAAAATATGGTATGGAACCTATCTACTGATGTCTGAGTTGGAAGTCAGGAGTATTGTTTGCAGCCATTAATATAAATCAAAAAGAAAGGTGAGCATAAAAATTATGAGTACAGAATCCCTGAGAAACAGTAAGATTTTACGGAAGCAGGAGACTGCTCTTCTTATTATTGATATACAGGAACGCATACTGGGTGTTATGCAGTTCCCAGACGAAGTAGTTGCTAATACCAGAAAACTGATACAGGGCTTTAAGGTTCTGGGGCTGCCTGTTTATTTTACTGAGCAGTATCCAAAGGGGCTGGGATCAACTGTAAGGGATCTGGCAGTGGAGCTTGAGGGAATGGAGGCCATTCAGAAGATGAGCTTCAGCTGTTCGGGAGCAGGGGAGTTATTTGCCTCACTTAAAATTAAAAATATTTCACAGGTAGTTGTCTGCGGTATTGAAAGCCATGTATGTGTGCAGCAGACGGTGATGGATCTTTTGGCCAATGAATTCCAGGTGGATGTGGCTGCCGATGCAGTTTCCTCGAGGAAAGTAAAGGATTACCAGACAGCTCTCGAAAGGATGGCCCGTAACGGTGCGGAAGTTACGAGCACTGAATCGATCCTCTTCGAATTACTAGAGGTATGCGGGACCGAAGAATTTAAAAAAATCTCCAGGATAGTCAAGTAATATCCGGGCAGGGGACGATGCCGAACTGATCCGCTTGCTTTCAGATTTTATTCACGGTCTCTGCTGCCGAGAGTTTCAGCAGTATTTCGGATTTTATCCAGTGTCCGCCTTCAAAGGATATGGATTGATATTGGATCCCATGTGCCTGCAGCCGGGTTTCATCCATGCTGTAAAAAGCAGGTTTCAGATATTCATCCCCGGTACCATAAACCAGATAAAGCCTGATCTTTTTATAAATGGGACTGTCCAGGTTGATTTCCGGCGGCAGATGCCCGCCCCACAGGATCAGGTTATCCGCTTCAATTTTGCCCTGATTATACCATCGTGCAACGGTTGCCGTCCCCTGGGAAAAGCCCAGCAGGAAAATATCGATAATGCCCCGGTTAACAGTAGAAAGCACTTCGTGATAGACCGCATTCAGATAGCTTATATAATCATTTATTTCGTTCAGCCGGTCTTCACTGGTCATCCATGATGCACCGGTTTTGCCGCTCGTACCGCTCAGGTAAAAGCGTGACATGCCTTCAGGGGCAACAATCAGGCGCGAACCATCATTGAGTTTAGAAAAATGTTTGAGAAAATGCGAAGCAAGCTGTCCATAACCATGGCATATAAACCATACTTGCTGAATATTATCGGTCACCTCACCCAGGGTATAAAATCTGGCAGTTCTGTTCACAACAATTCTGCATTCTTTCATATACGTATCCTGTAAATAAACAAGTTTGAAATAAGACCCTGTTTACAAAATGTTTTCATTATACAAATTGTTTTACAGCGTCACAATTTATATGACCCAAAATAATTATGGAAATATTACAGATCAGCGGAAAATGAAAACAAGCTTAACTATGTATAACCCCATTTTCTTTTATTCTCTTCAATTTCTTCAGGGGTCGGATTCTCCCTTATCGGCTGGGGGGTTGTTGTAAAATCCTGCGAGGAATGTTCTTTGAAAATATTTGCATTTATTTCAATATCTTCCTTAAAGATCTCCGGAACTTCAGAGTCTTCAAATATTGCTCCCCACGGGCATTCCGGTTCACAGGCTGAACAATTAATGCATTCATCGGGGTGGATAAAGAGCTGTTTCCTAAAATTCTGATCCTCAACCGTTAAACCATAGATGCAGTCAACAGGGCAGACTTTTACGCAGGCCGTATCCTGACAATCTGCACAGAGTCGAGTTATTACCCAAGTCATGTGTCATCCTCCTACAGATCTGCTTATAATAAATTCTTACTTGTATAATACTATTCATAATTGGGATAAATTTCAAGGGCTTATATTTGTTAGTTTTGGACCAGAGGTCCCATATAACACCCGTGAAAGTGACGTCTAAAGGGTCCATATAGCCTTGCATATTCTGGGGCATGAGATTATCTTGTATTAAACAGGAGTATATGAAAAAGCACTAATCAGCGGATTGTTTATGGATAATGTACCCTTGGAATTATTGATTATTTTGATTCTTATACTGGCTAACGGTGTATTTGCAATGTCCGAAATTGCAATCATCTCTTCCAGAAAGGGCCGCCTGGAGAACCTGGCCAGAAAAGGCAGCCAGGGGTCAAGGACTGCGCTGGACCTGGCAAATTCCCCGGGGACATTCCTTTCAACAGTGCAGATCGGGGTAACAGCAATCAGCGTAATTGCAGGTGCCTTAAGCGGTGCCACACTGGGTAAAAGACTGGCCTCTGTATTCAGTACAATCCCGCTGCTCAGGGATTACAGTGATATACTTGGCTATGTTATTGTCGTAGTTATCATTACATTTTTTACGCTTGTAATCGGTGAACTGGTGCCCAAAAGAATAGGGCTCAATAATCCCGAAAAAATTGCCATCAGGGTTTCGGGTCCTATGTCCACGCTCTCCAGGGTTGGATCGCCACTGGTTGCCATTCTCAGCCGTTCAACGGATTTTATACTGAAACTGTTGAATGTGAAGCCCTCAACTGAACCAAATGTGACTGAGGAGGAGATCAAGATGCTCATCCGGCAGGGAAACAAGGCGGGAATTATTGAAAAAGCAGAGCGCGACATACTGGAATCGGTTTTCAGGCTGGGGGATAAGAGAGTTGAGGCGGTGATGACACCAAGGACAAAAATTATCTGGCTGGATCTTAACGCCCCAAGGGAGGAGAATCTTAAAGTCATTCTGGATTCCCAACTGACTAACTTCCCGGTCTGTGAAGAGACCCTGGACAACCTGAAAGGGATAATAAGCATAAAGGATTTGTATTACTATCACCGGGAAGGGAAGGAAGTCCGTTTACACGAACTATTGGTTGAACCGCTATTTATTCCTGAAGGGACCAGAGCCCTGAAACTTCTCGAAAGGTTCAAGGAAGCGAAAAAATATATTGCCATAATAATTGATGAATATGGAGGGGTTGAAGGTCTCGTTACAATTACCGACCTGGTTGAGGAATTACTTGGGGAGCTTTCCAGGCCTAATGAAGTGGACACCTATATAAAAAGGCGGGATGATGGTACATTCCTGGTTGATGGAATGACGCCGGTTGACGAGTTCAAGAGCGTATTCCGTCTGGAATCGCTGCCAGGAGAAGAAGATGAGGATTTCCAGACCGTCGGCGGCTTTATTTTACTTAAAATGGAGAAAATTCCAAAGGAGGGAGAAAAATTCGAGAGCGTGGGCCTCAGGTTTGAGATCATGGATATGGATGGCAACAGAATAGACAAGATTCTCGTAAGCAACGTAAAATAACCGCTTGAAGCATCTATTTACCGTTTAAGGATAAAAAACTTTTTTTAGTTAAAATTTAAACTCTTTGTCCCGGATTTTTGTTTAATTTAGGTATAAAGCAAAATCGATTATTGAGTATTGAATATTTTTGAAACTAATTTTTATTCTTATTGTTATAATATTCGGAAATATATTTGGAAAATAATTTATGAAAAAACTACAGATCACCTTAATTCTGTTAATAATTGTCCTTTGTGCCCTGGATTCTAAGGCAGCAGTTCAGAAAAAAGGGCCGGCTTTGGGAGATGATAATACCAGGGTTCTGGCTCCTGAAAATTATTATAAAAAAGAAGACGAACTGATTATGATACTTCTGGGAAGGTATCATTATAAGAAAACGGACATTAATGATTCCCTTTCCTCTACCATACTTGACCGTTATCTGAAAACACTTGATTATAACCGCAGCTATTTCCTGGCTTCTGATATTGCTGATTTTGAGAAATACCGTTATGAACTTGATGATGACTTAAAGATCGGCCGCTTAAAACCGGCATATGATATATTCAATTTATATATGGAACGCCTTAAGGAAAGACAGGACTACATCCATAATGCACTAAAGAAAGAATTTGATTTTTCTGTGGATGAGAAGTACGAATTTGACCGCAAGAATGCAAGCTGGGCAAAGGACAAAAGCGAACTGGATGAATTATGGCGAAAAAGGCTGAAAAATGAGGCTCTGAACGAAAAACTTAAGGGCAAAGAGTGGGCCAAGGTATCCGAAACACTCGATAAGAGGTACAGCAGCTTTGAGAAAAGAATGCTCCAGCTAAAGAGTGAGGACGTATTTCAGCTGTTTATGAATCAGTTTACTGAGGCAATTGATCCTCATACAAACTATCTTTCTCCCATGACTTCTGATAATTTCAAGATGCAGATGAGCCTTTCGCTTGAGGGCATTGGTGCTTCACTAATGAATGAGGATGAATATACAACGGTTAAGGAAGTAATTCCTGGCGGACCCGCCTATAAGAGCAAGCTCCTTAAGGTAAATGATAAGATAGTAGGTGTTGCCCAGGGTGAAGAGGGTGAGATGGTGGACGTTATTAATAAGAGTCTGGACGACGTAGTAAAACTGATACGCGGTCCCAAGGGAACACTCGTACGCCTGCAGATACTGGCTTCAGACGCCGGTGTTAACGCCAAACCGAAGGAAATAAAGCTGGTACGTGACAAGATAAAGCTGGAAGAACAGGCGGCTAAAAAAGAGGTAATTGAAACCACGCGCAACGGCGCTCCTTATAAAGTGGGAGTCATAACCCTGCCTGCCTTTTATTTCGATTATGAGGCTCAGGCAAGGGGAGAAAAAGATTATAAGAGTACAACCAAGGACGTTAAAAGGCTCCTTAAAGAACTGAAGGAGGAGAAGGTCGACGGTGTAATAATGGATCTGCGCGATAATGGCGGAGGATCACTCCAGGAAGCAATCGATCTGACGGGGTTATTCATTAAAAAGGGTCCCGTTGTACAGGTCAGAAATTCGGATGGCTCGGTGGAAGTAGGCACCGATACTGACGAAGAGATATTTTATGATGGTCCTCTTGCAGTGCTTGTAAACAGGTCCAGTGCTTCTGCTTCTGAAATATTTGCCGGTGCAATACAGGATTATCACCGCGGCATAATAGTCGGTGAAAGAACATATGGCAAGGGTACAGTACAGAACCTGATTGACCTCAACCGTTTCCCTAAGGATAACGGGGCAAAGTACGGCCAGTTAAAGGTTACAATAGCCAAGTTTTACAGGGTCGATGGGGGCAGCACTCAAAGGCTGGGTGTAGTACCAGATGTAAAGTTCCCTTCTATGATCGATACGACAGAATATGGTGAAAGCTCAGAGCCTAGTGCTCTCCCATGGGATAAAATTACTCCTACTCAATATGAAGCGTATAAGAAATTGGGAAACATAGTTCCTGAACTTAACAAGCGCCACGAAGAAAGGATGAAAAATAATCCCATTTTCAACAACCTTTTTGAAGAAATTCAGGAAATCAAAGAAGAGCGCCAGCAGAAAACGGTTTCATTGATGGAATCAAAACGCAAGAAAGAGCAGGAAGAGCAGGAGGACAAGAAACTCAAAAGGATCAACGATAGAAGACAGGCAGAAGGCCTTAAACTTCTGCAGAAGGGTGAAGTTGAACCCAAAGAGGATAACAAGACCAAGGATCCTATCTTAAAGGAAACAGCCAATATTGTTTCTGATATGTCGCTGCTGGCTGCAAATCAGTAAGTCCATGCGTTAAGATCTTTAAATAGCGGGGCATAATGCCCCGCTATTTTTGTTTTTGTCTGCTCAAAACCCACAATAATAACTAAAAACTCTTCATACGGACGCCTCAGAACATTACAATTTTAATATTTTTAATTTATGTATTTTATTTTCATTAAAAAGTTGAATTTGTAAGATAAATATTCTTATTTTACTTCACATTCAGGTCCTTCTGGCGCCTGTCAATCAACAAATTCCTAAAAAAATAAAATTAAAACGATAAATCAGACAATCAGTAGGTTGAACCATTAAAAGGCTTTGATATTCTACTTTATATACTTTATTTTGCGCAGTAAATTTCTTTTTTTGGCATTCAATTTTTATTTACTCTGAGGATGTCTGTATCAAACAGTTTACAGGAGGAAATTAATGGGGTGGTTTACAAGAGCACTCAACTCTTCACTCGGGAAAAAATACATAATGGCACTTACCGGATTTTTCCTGATCATTTATCTTGCCATTCATCTTTTTGGCAATAGTTTTTTATATGTATCTTACTACACAGGTGATCCGGGGTTCTTCAATACATACGTTTCTACTCTTACTGAATCCGGTCTTCATTATGTAATAAGAGTAATAGAAATAGTATTACTGCTCGGATTTCTGATCCACATTTACGAAGGGGTAACATTAACAATCAGCAACTGGAGGGCCCGTCCAAACAGGTATGCAGTAAAGCCTGAAGATCCGCAGGCAAACCTGGCATCAAGGACAATGTGGCTTTCAGCAAGCGTTATTTTCTTCTTCCTCGTCATTCACATTCAGCAATTCTGGTATATTTACCACTATGGGAATTCGGGTGCAACAATGTATGACCTGGTAATAATGGCCTTCAGTAATCCGGTTTTTGCGGTTATTTATCTGATTTCAGTTGCGCTCCTCGGCTTCCATTTATATCATGGATTCCAGAGTGCATTCCAGAGTCTTGGCTGGAATCATGTCAAGTACAGAACTCTAATCGTTGTACTTGGCCGTATTTATACGTTTGTAATTAGTCTGGGATTTGCTTCGTTTCCAATTTTCTTTTATTTAATGTCACTCAGGGGAGGTAAATAATGGTTAAACTAGATTCCAAAGTGCCTGCAGGAAGTATTCAGGACAAATGGACCAACCACAAGTTCAATATGAAGCTTGTAAATCCTGCCAATAAAAGAAAATATGACATAATTGTAGTTGGTACCGGATTAGCCGGTGCATCTGCTGCTGCAACGTTGGCAGAATTAGGTTATAATGTCAAAGCCTTCTGCTATCAGGATAGCCCCCGCCGCGCGCACAGTATTGCAGCGCAGGGAGGTATTAATGCGGCAAAGAATTACCAGAATGATGGCGACAGTATCTACCGCCTGTTTTATGATACAGTAAAGGGCGGGGATTACAGGGCACGCGAAGCAAATGTCTACCGCCTGGCTGAGGTGAGCAATAATATAATAGATCAGTGCGTGGCTCAGGGTGTTCCCTTTGCAAGGGAGTACGGAGGACTGCTGGATAACCGTTCTTTTGGCGGAGCACAGGTTTCAAGAACTTTCTATGCGAGGGGGCAAACGGGACAGCAGCTGCTTCTCGGGGCCTATAGCGCGCTGAACAGGCAGATAGGTCTGGGAAAAGTACAGATGTACCCCCGCCGCGAAATGCTGGAACTGGTACTGGTTGACGGGGTTGCAAGGGGAATAGTAGTAAGAAATTTAATCACCGGAGACGTTGAAAAGTATTCTGCCCACGCAGTCATACTGGCAACCGGCGGATATGGAAACGCCTATTTCCTTTCAACAAATGCCATGAATTCCAATGCAACGGCCATCTGGCGTGCACATAAGAAGGGTGCTCTTTTTGCTAATCCCTGTTTTACGCAGATACATCCTACCTGCATACCGGTCCATGGTGAATACCAGTCGAAGCTAACGCTTATGAGCGAAAGCTTAAGAAATGACGGGCGTGTATGGGTCCCTAAAACGCCCGGTGATAAACGCCCGGCAAACCAGATACCCGAAGACGAACGCGATTACTTCCTGGAGAGAAAATATCCCTCATTCGGCAACCTTGTGCCGCGTGATGTTGCCTCCCGTAATGCCAAGGAACAGTGTGATGCCGGCAAGGGGGTCGGAGAAACGGGACTTGCTGTATATCTGGACTTTGCAGACGCAATTAAGCGTCTGGGGAAAAAGGCCATTGATGAAAAATACGGCAACCTGTTCCAGATGTACCATATGATTACAAATGAAGATCCATACCAGGTCCCAATGAGAATATATCCGGCAATTCATTACACCATGGGCGGTCTATGGGTTGATTACAACCTTATGAGCACCATTCCGGGTTTATTTGTGCTAGGAGAAGCCAATTTTTCAGATCATGGTGCAAACCGCCTTGGAGCCAGTGCGCTCATGCAGGGACTGGCAGACGGATATTTCGTAATTCCATATACAATAGGTGATTACCTGGCTGGCAGCAAATTGAAGCCGGTTTCGGTTGACCATCCCGCCTTTAAGGAGGATGAGGATAAAATATCGGAACTTGTAAAAAGGCTCCTTTCGGTTAAGGGTAATAAAACCGTGGATGAAATTCATCGTGAACTTGGCAAAATTATGTGGGATTATGTTGGAATGGCCAGAAATGCAGAAGGATTAAATACGGCAATTCAAAAAATCAGGGAACTTCGCGAAGAATTCTGGAAAAATGTTAATGTTACAGGAGCCTCTGCCGATCTGAACCAGACGCTCGAAAGGGCAGGCAGAGTAGCCGATTACCTTGAACTCGGTGAACTGATGGCGCGTGATGCATTACACAGGAAGGAATCCTGCGGAGGCCATTTCCGTGAGGAGTACCAGACAGAGGAAAACGAGGCCAGGCGTGATGATGAAAACTTTGCTTATGTTGCTGCCTGGGAGTTCAATGGTGTGGGTAACTGGACATTACACAAAGAAGATCTTGTTTTTGAAAATGTAAAATTAACGCAAAGGAGCTATAAATAATGAGTAGAAATTTAAATCTTACCTTAAAGGTTTGGCGTCAGCCTAACAGAACCACTGTCGGCAGATTTGAAACCTATAAAGTATCCAATATTTCTACCGATGCTTCTTTCCTTGAGATGCTTGATATTCTGAACGAGGAACTGCAGAGGAAGAATGAGGACCCGATTGCTTTTGACCATGACTGCCGTGAAGGTATATGCGGCGCCTGCGGACTGGTTATTAACGGAAGACCGCACGGACCGGTTAAAGGTACTACTACATGTCAGCTCCATATGCGTAATTTTAAGGATGGGGATCATATTACCATCGAGCCATGGAGAGCGAAAGCTTTCCCGGTGATTAAAGATCTTATTGTTGACCGGTCGGCCTTCGAAAAGATCCAGCAGGCGGGTGGTTTTATTTCTATTAATACAGGCGGTGTACCGGATGCAAATTCCATCCTGATACCCAAGGATGTATCCAATATAGCTATGGACGCTGCAGCCTGTATCGGCTGCGGAGCATGCGTGGCTGCGTGCAAAAATGCTTCAGCTATGCTTTTCGTATCGGCTAAGGTATCCCATCTGGCTCATTTACCGCAGGGAAAAGTAGAACGCTTTGAAAGGGTACAGGCCATGGTTAAGGTAATGGATGAAATGGGATTCGGCAGCTGTACGAATACATATGCGTGCGAAGCTGAATGTCCAAAGGAAATTTCAGTCAGACACATTGCCAAGATGAATCGCGAGTACTTTGCTGCAAAACTTAAATCAAATGATAAGAACAATGTTTAGCCCTCTTTACTGAAGATGGCATACAGAAAATCGCGAGAAAAATGACTGTTTGAATATGAATCCCGGCAAAAGCCGGGATTTTTTTTGAAAAAAGTCCGGCGCCTATTTTGACAGAATGAGCAGAATATTTTTCATTTGAGGAATTAAATTGATATTTTAAAGCTTAAGGTTTTTCCCCTCTCCCCACATTTGTTAAAATATGTGATAATAGACAGTGGAAAGAGGGAGCGTAAGAAGTGCTATAAAATGACGTATAAGCGGCTTAAGGTGACTTTATGTTTGAGAAAGAAATCAAGTTTATATATGATTACAGTGTGAATCAGATAAAACAGCTGGGTTCTTATTTCAGTTATGAGGAATTAAACTCTGTTGATCTTCATCCTGCAATACTGAAATATATTTCTGCAGAACTGGATTACCTGATATATGAAGACAGAGAAAGATTATTAAGAAATTCGAACTTTGACTACTCCGGGAATAATATAGGAAAGTATTTCGATCTGATTGCCCTGGAAATTAAAAAAAGTAAAAAGTTTTCCTTTGAATACATTAACAACCTGACTCTTCATGCCATATCTTTTACTATAAATTTTCTTGCTCAGCCGCGCTGGACACTATCTAAACTTATCTTTGAAAAAGATGAGGAAGTAAGTACGGCGGAACTAAGGCAGATACTGAACTATGTATATTTTTATGATTATCTGACTGTGGTTGCAGATAAGTATCTGGTCAGGAAAAAACTGCTTTCATTCAGTAAGCACGATTTTGAGGCACTTCTGGAAAAAGTTGACCAGGAGGTGTTCAGGAATGATCCTGAAAAAATGATAGACCTCGTTCAGCACTCAATAGGTGAGTTCCTGAACCTGGGGAATATCCAGAAATCTAAAATTCCTTTACTGGTTTTCGAACTGTTCCTGAAGGAAAAGAAGCTCGATCAGTATCTTGACCGGCTGGCAGAAAGTTTCGGAGATGACGTAAAGCAGGTATACAGCATAACAGAACTGCATAATCTGATTTTTTCACCCATACCGGTGAAAAAGGGAAATTATCTGGAAAGAATTCTGAAGCAGGAAAATCCGGCTGCTTTATTTGGCGGTATGAAGCCCAAAAAGGCAGATGAGGAAGAGGCGATAAAGGCTAAGGATAACAGTATTCCGGTAATAAAAGATATACCGGAAAATGAGATTGTGCCGGATGACCGGCCGGAAAATAAGACTCAGGAAAATATAGAAGCGGTGATAAGCGCTGAACCGGCAGAGACACTTGAAAATCATTTATCAGAGGATAAGAACGGGACCGGTTCTGAATTATCAGCAGCTGAGACTGAAACCGGACCTGAATTGTCATCAGAGGAGACTGAAATTGTCGAGGAATTCCTGGCAGAAGAGAGGGCTCCTGTTATTTTTGAGACTGAAGAGGAAAGTGTTATACCTGAAGACGTTGAGTATGATGATAAAAATGATATCATTAAGTCCGGGACAGAGAACGAGATCAACTTTGCCGGGGCTGACAGTGAGGATCTGGAGGCTGCGGCGGGCCAGTATAACACTGAAGAGGAAGAAACTAAGGATTTTATAGACCAGATCCCTGCTGACAAGGCTCCCGACAAACTGACAGAGCAGTCAGGCAGCAGGCAATCTTCGCATTCAGGTTCTAAATTCATACTCAAGATTGCTCATGGGGTGAAGGAGAAGGAACATGAGAATTCCGGTCAACAGCCGGAGATAAAAGCTGTTCGTGAACCCGAAGAGCAGGACCTGTATATACCAGCAGATGAGAAAACCGTGGAAGCATCTGAGGGTGAAGTGTTCAATAAGGTTACATTTTCCCGGATTAATGCGATAGTGTCGGAGTTCTTCTCAAAAAGAGAACTGAAACGGATAATTTCAGACGTATTTAATGATGATACTGAGTATTTTGCAAAGACATTCTTCAATATTATTTCCGAGGCAAAGGATGGTACTGAAGCGGTGCGGAAGCTTGACTCACTGTTTGAATCCAATAGAATTGATCCGGCTTCCAGGGGAGCTAAAATAATGAAAAAGAATATTTTAAAATACTTTAACCAGATGTAAATATGTTTATAGACTATGCAGAGATAGAAGTAAGGGCCGGACATGGCGGAAGCGGTCAGGTTTCTTTCAGAAGAGAAAAATATGTGCCCAAAGGCGGACCCTCGGGCGGAGATGGCGGAGTAGGGGGAAGCGTTATTTTAATAGCGCAGCACAACCTGCATACGCTTTTAGACTTCAGATATAAGAAAAAGTATGAGGCTCCGGACGGTGAAAAAGGGGGGAACTCTCTTAAGGACGGTAAAAACGGGAAGGATATCATAATAAAGGTCCCGGTTGGTACGGTTATTAAGGATAGAGATACGGGAGAGATAATTGCCGATCTGGATTGTGACGAGAAAACTATTGTAATTGCCAGGGGAGGCATTGGAGGCAGGGGAAACAGTAAGTTTGCTACTCCTACAAACCAGACACCCCGTTTTGCAGAGCCGGGGAGACCAGGGGAAGAAAGATTTATTACTCTGGAACTGAAGCTGATTGCAGACGTTGGACTGGTAGGTTTTCCAAATGCAGGAAAATCAACTTTAATTTCCGTGATTTCAGCGGCAAAACCCAAAATAGCTGATTATCCTTTTACAACTCTTGAACCAAATCTGGGTATTGTCCAGTATAAGGATTATCAGAGCTTTGTTGTGGCAGATATACCTGGTATTATCGAGGGAGCGCATGAGGGTAAGGGCCTCGGCCTCAAGTTCCTGCGGCACATTGAAAGGACGGGAATACTGCTGTTTCTTATTGATATTTCCTCCGAAGATTACCAGAAGGATTATGACACCCTTGTAAATGAGCTGGAAAGATATAGTTCAGTCCTGATAAACAAGAAAAGGATAGTAGCATTATCTAAAGCGGATATAATTGAAGAAAAAGAATTGAAAAAGATTAAAAAGACCAAACTTAAGCACTACGATAATCCCTTATTCGTATTTTCTTCTGCTTCTAAGTATGGCTTATCCGAACTTATTGATTTTCTATGGACACAACTGCGGGCGTGAGAAATACGATATATATTATAAAGATTCTTTCTTTATTACTTCTTACCATTGCAGCCGGAGTCGGCAGCCTTTTAATTGGATCGGTTTCAGTATCGCTGCACGATCTTTATACCCTCGCCCTGGGGGCGAATTCAAATGAACTGGTAAAACAGATCATTTATGAGGTGAGATTGCCCAGAGTGCTCCTTGCTATTGCTGTAGGCGGCGGCCTGTCGGTTTCAGGCGCAGTGTATCAGGCAATCCTGATCAATCCTCTTGCCGAGCCCTATATTCTGGGCATTTCAAGCGGAGCTGCTTTTGGGGCAGTTCTTTCATTCCTCCTGGGAGCAGGTTTCCTGGGAACACAGTTGCTGTCATTTACAGGAGCCGTAAGCGTAATTATACTCGTTTTCCTTTTGGGAAGAAGGTTTGGTGAACTGGAGCCTAACGTGCTGCTTTTATCAGGAGTAATGGTTGGGGCTTTTTTCTCTGCCTCAATCCTCATGATGACGACGTTTTTGAATGATTCACTGCGTAATGCCGTATTCTGGTTAATGGGACAGCTATCACTGGCAGACCCAAAGTCCGTTTTCATCATTCTGCCCGTTACGATAGTTATTTCGTTAATTCTAATGCTTAATTCGCAGAAGTTCAATGTACTGGCTCTGGGGAGTGAAACGGCAAGTCACCTGGGTATTAATACAATGCTGTTGAAAAATTCCACCTATATACTGACAAGCATACTGGTTGGGACTCTGGTATCAGTAAGCGGAATAATAGGATTCGTGGGGTTGCTGGTACCGCATCTCTGCAGAATGATTTTTGGCGTAGACAACAGGATCGTACTGCCAGCTTCTTTTCTGATAGGGGCTACTTATCTTACGCTGGCAGATACCGTGGCAAGGACAATGATATCGCCGGCAGAGATTCCGGTTGGTGCCGTAACGGCCATTTTAGGGGCACCAATATTCGTATATCTTCTAAGAAAAAGATTTAAGATAATAAAATGATGGGGAAAAATTACTTCAACTAAAAATTAACGGGTATTTTTAAGATAAAAAGCTTGATATTTCGGTCCCGGATATCTATATTAATAACCTTAAAATTTTATTTTGTCGGCGGGGTAGCTCAGTAGGTTAGAGCAATGGAATCATAATCCATGTGTCGGGGGTTCGAATCCCTCCCCCGCTACAAATTTAGCTGGAGATATAAATGTATACATTTTTGGTCTTTATCACTGTTGTCATAGCGATATTTCTCATTATAATGGTGCTGCTGCAATCCAGTAAGGGTGGCGGTCTGGCAGGTACATTTGGTGGAGCTGGTAACATCGGAACTATGTTTGGTTCAAGAAGAACCGCAGATTTCCTGAGCAAGGCTACCTGGTGGTTAGCTGGTGCCCTGGTAGTTCTTACAATAGTTATTAACCTGTTTTTCCTTCCTGGACAAGCTACAAGCTCCAGAGAAAGCGTAATACAGAGATCAGGAAGAGTACCCACACAGCCATCGGTACCTCAGCAGAAAACCCGTTAATAATACGGACCAGAAAATTGTTGAAAAGCCTATTATCTGATAGGCTTTTTTTATTCTATTTCCTTTATCCGGCAGATTGAGCCGAAGTCACAATACCTGCAAGCCCTGTTTTCCCTATCCTGTAATAATGAAATATGAAATTTGCCCTGGCTTATACTTTTAACATACCTGTCAATACTTTCAAGGCATATATTGATTAACTGCACGTAAAGATCCGGCTGTGAGCCGTTTTTACCGGATACGTCGTGCCTGCCGAATTCTTTATTCTTATATCTGAGCGAATAAATAAAAGCGCCGGCAGGCTTGAATGATTTCTGAAACTGTGCCTTCAGCATTTCTGAAGCTGCAAACATGTAAAGAGGAAGCTGCAGTGAAAGTCCCGCCCTCAGGTCTTCACCTGCAGGAGTTCTGCCATTTAATTTATAATCCACTATTGAAAAAGAATTATTCTCTTCATTAATGTCAATGCGGTCGATCTTGCCTCTAACTTTTATGTCGCCGGCACTGAAAACTCTGGCACCGGAGAGCTCATGGTCTGCATCATCCCCTGATATACCGCCAAATGTTACTTCAAAATATTCAGGGATAAAATCCGGGCTGTCTTTTCTTTCCGCCTGCAGAAACTTAAAAAGAATGGAGTTTTCCCGCTCTCCATCAATCCCCATAATTCTCTCTATTTCAAAAAATGAAAGCGGAGAGTGCAGTGCCGAAAGCTGAATCTTGCTTTCGGCTATCTTAAAGAGCAAATCCGTTGAGCGGTTAAAAGTATCGTCATCGCACTGCTGCAGAACAATACCAGCTTTACGAAGGCTGGAATAAAACTCAAATAAAATGGAATGCAGCAGTGTCCCAAGCTCAAATGACTCAATTTCGCCTGAAGGTTCTTTAATAATTTCAAGCCTCAGTATGCAGCTTAGAAAATACTGGTAGGGGCATAATGCATATTTTTCCAGTTGCGAAATGGAATATTGGGCCTTTAATGAATTTGCGAGCACATTTTCTGCCTGAGGGGATAGAATAAAGTTTTCATGCTTAATTAAGCCTGGTTCAGAATTACACGGATGCATGAAGCCCGTAAATATACTCTCCGGCAGTGAACCTTTTGAGCGCAGCTGCGCAATATCAATTGAATTACTGATGTGTTCCCAGTTGAATTTCTGTGCGGTCTCCGGAAACTTACTGCATATAGCCGGAATTCCAGCCTGTCCCGCCAGTCTCAGCAATTCTTCCTTGCAGTATAAAGAATCCCTGAAATCCTCAATACTCTTGTGAGAGGTCATAAAAAGCTCACAGAATTCTTTCAGAAACCCGGATTCTGCCAGTTCACGCGTTTCTTCCTGCAGCGGATAGCTCAGGTACAGTCCCTTTTCCCATGTGCAGAGCGCCTGATAAAAATGATATCTTTCCTCAGTCTGGTGGACGGTTTCATTTCTGGCATTGGAGTAAGAACCGGAAAGAAATATTTCGGGGCTGTAGCGGCAGGGCAGGTCACCATCGCACAACCCTGAAATAAAGAGGTAATCGAATTTAAGGCCGCGTATCTCGTCCAGAGTGGTTACCAGGACTCCGTAGTCAGACCTTTCCCTGATATTGAACCGGGCCGAAGAGACCGCGGTACGCATCCTGTCGAGGAAAAATCCAAGGGTAAAACCCTGATCATGGTCAAATTCCATTTCAAGCAGTTCGAAAATCTCATAAATTGTATCCATGAAAACAGAAACTGCCCTGATATTCTCCTCCTGGCGCTCACCTGTGCCGTCCAGCAGTCCGGACGGAATTTCCAGTGACAGAATAAGGTTGTGGAGCTCTGCAATAAATTCCCTCAGTGTCATCTTCTTAGTAAAGGGCTGCAGCAGCCGGTAAATAGTTTGGATATCATTCAAACTGCGAAGCAGGCTTTCCTTATCATTCAGTTGAGAGTTTTCCTGAGAGACAGACCCGGATTCACTTGCCTGAAGAGCTGCCGATATGCTATTTACCCAGTTATCATACCCGGAGACAATTTTAAGTCTGGCTGAAGTCTTAATAAGTCCTGAAAGGCTGACATTTCCCGGGTTCAGCACATTGCCGCTTAGGGCCCGGAAGATATTGCGGAAGTAGAAGTCATTCTCCAGTATTTCCAGGAAATTGACCAGGGTTACGACCGGGGGCGCATTATTCAGCCAGATACGGTCAGTGAGATTAAATGGGATACCGAAGGTTGAAAAGACGTCTCTTATTATGGGGGAGTACTTTTCTATAAGATTAAATGCGATGCATATTTTGTGCGGCTCGACCCCTTTTTCGAGAATGAGCTCCTTTACCTGTCTGGCTACGAGTTCAATTTCCTTTATCCTGTCCCGGGCTTCGAGCCTTGTTATTATGTCCTTATAACTCTCAACCGGCTGTATTGATTGTTTTGTGAACAGTCTTTGCCTGATTATGTTTCTGAATTCACCAGGCGATATGCTGGTTCTGTCCTCTGCAATTGAGAATCCTCTTGAGATAAACTTATCATAGCATTCCTTCAGGTGCGAAAAAATGAGCGGGTTGAAGCTGTAATAGTCGAAGTTAAGAAAGAGTCTAAGGCCATCAATTTGGGAAAGCGAGCTTATAACTTCAATCTCGGGATTAGTAAATTCGTCAAAGCCATTTATGATAACGAGGTTAACGCGAGGGAAGCTGCTTAAAAAGGAGGCGTGGAAATCAACTTTACTGAATTTATTCAGTCCTGCATACACGTCCCCGATCTCCTTTACGGAGAGCCTGCTGCAGTTTATTGCATACCTTTCATAGATATGGGCTATATCGAGTGCTTTAAGTGCTTCGGCTCCCGTGGATTCTTCGGCTTCTTTTAAAAGAAAGCCAGGTGTAATGCCGTGTCTTTTATACTCTGATATTACATTTTTAATTCTCTTAAGCGTGCCAGTGGGGATTTCCTGCTGATAGCCGGAGAAATATTCCAGTCTGACTTCCGAAATGCTCTGCCTGAGTATAACTGCAGCAGCGGCTTCGCTTAACGGCTTAAATCTTACCCTTTCCGACAGGAGCTTAGTTGAAAGCGTGCCAATGGTTTCCAGGTTAAGACCGGCCGAGGCAGCTGCAGGAAGCAGGCTTAAGAGTTCTTTTGCCTGAAGCCGGGCCTTCCTGTTGGTGGGGACGATCAATAATAGTTCTTCAAGCCTGCCGGCTTTTATCTTTTCATTGATGAGTTCCCCAATATTTACGGCAGCCAGGTTTTCTTTTGTCAGGATCATTTATCTGAACTCTGAAAATTGATTAATCCTAATTGGCCGCTTTTCCGGAGTAATTGGTCCCCTGAAAAGCCGGCAAAGCACAGAACCGGAGCCGCTGGTTACACCATCTGAGGTGTCTTTTTCCAGGATGCTTTATTCTTGAGCTGCCTTGTTAAGCATCAGGTTTCTGTAAGAAGCCCTTATCTGGTTGTCAAAATCCAGGTTCAGCATACCTAGCATTTTATCAAACCTTTTTTGCGCATCTTTCCTGCCTGCAATGACTAGTGTTTCCAGTTCCAGAAAATAGCCAAGATTTTTCACTGTATCAAGATGAACCCTGGTGTTGTCATAGAGCCAAAGCTCTCTTTTTTTCTGAACCACGGTTTCAACTGTAAGAATGCCGTCAAAAAATTCGGGAACCTTCCTGCCTGAAAGCTCAATTACGTCATAGTTTGACCAGCGGGTATCGCCGCTTTCATTTCTGTTGTACCTGATCAGTTCGATATTTGTATCCTGTATACGCATTTTCAGGAGTCCGGAAGGCGCCTTATAGTAAATATCCTTCTGATTGAGAATACCCTTGAATTCCGCTCCTGCATCATTTAATATAGTCTTTACCTTTTTGTGGGAAGGCAGGGCCACTTTTATTTCGAGATTAACCGGCATGTATTTTCCTTAAAAAAGTTATTAAATTGTGGAACCAAACTTAGGTTAAACTGGGTAAAAATGATATATTTACTCAGTTACTATTAATAATATTGACTCGTATAATCATTTGTATTTAAAATACAAATAAAAGCAGGGAAAATATGAAGAAATTATTTTTATTAATATTGTTGTTCCCTTTTTTGGCCTTAAGAGCCCAAAAACTCGGGGAACTTGCGCCTGAAAAACCTCCTGAAGTATTTCCCAACAACTCATGGGGTGTTGATTTTATGTTCGGGGAAGGCGGGTTTGGACTGGGGACTTTCTACCGCCACAGTTTTACCCCTACTCTGACGGGATTTGTTGACCTTTCAATGTCAGAAGCTAAAGACGAACAGGAAGTGGAATACTACGATATATTCAAGGGTGATTATGTAGCGGTTGGCAAGAAGAACAGAATATTCCTGCTGCCCCTGAATTTCGGTCTGCAGCAAAGGTTGTTTGAAAAATCGATTGCAGAGAACCTGCGTCCTTATATTAATATGGGTGTCGGTCCTTCAATGGTTCTTACTACGCCATATGCCGATGAGTTCTTTAATTCTTTCGGCAAGGCACATGCAAGATATACTATTGGGGGGTATGTAGGACTTGGGGCCAACTTCGGGCTGGACAAATCCAACCTATTGGGGGTAAATCTGCGTTATTATGTTATTCGTTTTTTTGATGAAGGTGTAGAGGGGCTCGAAGGAAAGTTTCAGAAGAGTCTCGGCGGCTTTTATCTGACGATCAATCTTGGAATAATGTATTGAAAGATTCAATTCCTCCGTTCCAGGGATTCAAAAAAGAGGCTTTTGAATTTCTCTCTGAGCTCAGCAGCAACAATACTACAGAATGGTTCAACAAGAACCGGTCACGGTACACAGACTTTCTGGTACAGCCAGCCAGGTCCTTTGTAGTTGAAATGGGGCAGTTTTTTAACCGCTTGAATCCAGCCATAAGAACCGAACCCAAATTTAACGAAACTTTAATGAGAATTAATAAAGACATGAGGTTCTCCAAAGGAGAACCTTACAGGACTTATTTTCTCATTCACTTCGGAAGATTCAAGATGGACAGCGAGTTTTACGTTTCTTTTGAAGCCGGGTCGCTTGATTATGGGCTTTTCATAAATAATTCTGGTGAAAACAGCAACTTTTACTTCAGGGACAACCTGACCAGGTATGGGAAAGAATTTATCAATGTTATGAAGAATTATTCCATAGATAGTAATTATGAGCTGTATGAACTGAAAAAGGGGCCGGTTCTAATCGACGGCAGTATTCAGGGCCGGGATCACCTGGAGATAATGAAAGGATTAAAAATGATCCTTATACAAAAATCCATTCAACCTTGTGATGAAAAGATATATGCTTCGGATTTTATCCTGGAAGCGATAAGGAATTTTTCCCAGTTGTATCCTGTATATAGTTTTGCCGCATTTCCGCAGCCTCTGAAAATGATAGAGGAATTCGAGGAGCATTTCGGTTCTTTGATATAGAGGTATCCCCAGAAATGAGTCTCAAGAAATATGAAATATGTTTTAATCCTAACTCTTACTGGTATTTTTATGTCAATTATTATTAAAGCACAGGAGACAGATCTCTCCCTGCGGTTATACAACAGTTATGAGCATTACAAAGAAAAGAGTCTGACTAAGAAAAGATTCAGGCATGGGGATCTGGCACCCCTCATTTCAAAGCTTAAAAGACGCAAACTATATTCGGTTAAGAAACTGGGGAGTTCAATTGAAAACCGTGACATCAATCTCATTTCCGCGGGCAGCGGGAAGACTAAGGTACTGCTCTGGTCGCAGATGCATGGTGATGAATCTACAGCAACAATGGCCCTTTTTGACGTCATTAATTTCCTGGATACCAGTGATGGTTTTGATGAATTAAGAGGAAGGATACTCCAAAATCTTACGCTCTATTTTATTCCTATGCTGAATCCCGATGGGGCAGAGAGGTTTCAGAGGAGAAATGCGCTTGATATAGATCTCAACCGGGATGCCATCAGTCTTCAGTGTCCGGAGTCGGCAATACTTAAAGATATCCGCGACAGCCTGAATGCCGACTTTGGGTTTAACCTGCACGATCAGAGTCCACGCTACTCTGTGGGCAGCGATTTCAGATCAGCCGCATTATCCTTTCTTGCGCCTGCATTCAGCTATGATAAAAGTGTAAACGATGTGAGGGAAAAGGCCATGAAGCTGATTGCCCAGTTGTACCGGCGGATGTCGGAATTCATACCGGGGCATATGGCCAAGTATTCCGATGAATTTGAGCCCCGTGCATTTGGTGATAACATTCAAAGGTGGGGAACCAGCACCATACTTATCGAAACGGGGGGATGGTGTAACGACTACGAAAAACAGTTCCTGAGGAAACTGAACTTTATAGCCCTTCTTACTGCCTTTAACAGCATAGCACAGGGGGATTATAACAATTTTAGTATCGACGAATACTACAATATTCCAAATAATGACAAATATATTTTTGATCTCATCTTAAGAAACCTCACTCTCACACTCCAGGGCAAAACCTATAAAATTGACCTGGGGATCAACCGCTACGAAACAAACACAACAGACAGTCTTTATTTTAAGAGCATTGTTGAAGATATGGGCGACCTTTCCACATTCCATGGCCTTGAAGAATATGAATGTTATGGGATGGAAGTTGAGCCGGGAAAAACAGATTCCCAGGTGTTTGCAAGTCTGCAGGAATTAAGCGGACTTAACCTAGAAGAGTTCCTCAGCCGGGGAATTACCTCAATTCAGGTACTTAAATCAGCCATCCAAGAGCCTTACACGAAACTCCCAATTAACGTAAAGGCCGTGGAACAGAATACCGGACAAGTTGTAGAATTAAATGAGGTCAGGGTAAACGAACCTGCGAACCTTATAATAAGGGATAAGGGAAAAGTGCGTTTTGTGATCATAAACGGCTTTTTGTATGATCTAAGGACCTCTACCAGCAATGTCTATAACGGATTAGTTGTGGAATAATATTTCCAATTGATAAATCTGTTTTAATTTGGTATAATAAAATAAAGATACAAGTTTAATTTATTTAATTTTATGCCAGCAATAGCAAATTTAAATATAAGTGCAGAGGACAGGCAAAAGTATATCGATTTTGAACGTGAAGCTCTACCCCACATGAATGCCCTGTACAACTTTGCCTTGAGAATGACCGGCAGCTCAGATGACGCTGATGATCTGGTTCAGGAAACCTTTCTGAAAGCGTTCCGCTTTTTCGATAAGTTTGAAAAGGGAACTAATTGTAAAGCGTGGCTGTTTAGAATTTTAAAAAATTCTTATATCAACGATTACAGAAAACACAGTAAGGAACCCAGCAAGGTTGATTATGAGGATATAGAAAACTTCTATGAAAATATAAGGTCTTCTGAGGTAAAGTCCAATCATTTGGTAGAAGATGTATTTAACAATCTTCTGGATGATGATATTTCGGCGGCTATTTCCTCATTGCCTGAAGATTTCAGGACTGTAATTATTCTCAGCGATATTGAGGGTTTTACTTATGAAGAGATCGCCGACTTTGTTGATTGTCCAATAGGAACTGTCAGATCTAGATTGCACCGCGCACGCAAGATGCTTTATGTAAGGCTTAACAAATATGCCCAGGATAGAGGCTACGTGAAAAACGGTAAGTAAATTTACCTCAGCCGGTTTTAATTGTCTAAATGATTTGAATGTATGTATCAATTGATGTGAGATCTATGTGGAACAGAGCGAAAGATATGAGCAGATAACTGCTTTAGTAGATAATGAAATTGCTGACATAAAAGAACAGGATTATTTAAGGGCATTAATTGAGAAAGATGAAGCCCTGAAGGCAGAATATCTGTTGCAGTCCGGGTTAAAGTCGCTCATACAGACTCGGTTAAAGATATCAGAAACCCCACAGTATTTAAAAGACCGCATTATCCATCAGATTACCGATGAAATTCCCCTCAGAAAAAAAACAGTTACTCCTCCAATCAGGCGGTGGTATTTGCGTCCGGCCTTTGCATTTGCATCTGTTGCTGTAATTCTGCTGCTGGCTGTGCTATTTCTGGTGCAGGGAAATGACGGGAAGCAGATTGCACTTCAGCAGAGCGGATTAGACAACATGTTTATTCAGGCAAAGAATAACTTTCAGAGGATAAAGAACGGGGAGCTGCCGGTTCAGATTTTTTCAAGCAGTACGGGGGTAGTAAAAGATTTTTTCAGGCAAAAAGGGGTTAAATTTCAGCCAATTGTGCCCAGATTCGATGATTGGGAACTGGTTGGGGGGGCTGTCTCTGATGACAAGGGTGAGATACTTCCCCACAATGTATACAAGGGAAAAGACGGGAAATTAGTATATCTTTACCAGGCCAATGAGGAATGCCTGAAGAGAGAGAAGGTGCTTTCGCTTTCCCGGGATCTTCTTAAAATGATGGATGAAGGAAAGTACTACAAGTATGTTGAAGGTGACAGATCAATACTTATGTGGAAATACAAGGGGAATATCTGTGTTGTGGTTTCAGATGATAAGCTCAATAAACTTGAGGATAATTTCCTGGCCTTTAAGGAGAAGTAATGTAAGTCTTTCTATCCTGAAGATTAATATGCCGCTGAAATCATGTTAATATAGCTGTTATACGCTGGGAATGGGTGGATTTACCCAGTGTTAAACAGACATAGCATATTCCAGATATTACCTGCCATTCGCAAGTACATCCTTTTGCCCTTAATTTTAACTCCGTATTTTTGGTTGTTATACTTTTTTTTGTTAATTTTGGATTGTAAATTAGAAAAGCAAGGATTGTTATGGCTAGAGTTAAAAATATTGAAGCGTTTTGTAATGTATGTAATTCGGTAACGAAGATGGAAATTGCCGGTGATGCCAAGGTTTTTGACCTTCAGAATAAAAAATGGGCAAAGTGTAAAAAGTGCAAACAGATGATCATTATTGATCCTTCTGAGAGCATGAAGGTCGAAAAGGTGACAGCAGACAATATCGAAACTGGGAGTTGTTCGGAATATTCTCCTAAGAAGACATATGAAGTTGGAGAAGCAATTTACCATTCAGCCTGGGATGATTACGGGCGGGTAGTTGCAAAGGAAATTACCTCCAGCGGACAAAATACCATCAAAGTGGAGTTTCAGAAACTTGGTCATAAAAAATTAATTGAATCAATTTTGTAATTTTTTAATTTTAATTACCAGCTTAAGGAAGGTGAAAAAATTTGGTAGGAATCGTTTTACAGGACAACGAATCCATTGACAAAGCTCTCAAAAGGTTCAAAAAGAAATACGAGCGTTCAGGCGTATTGAAAGAATTCAAGAAAAGAACATTTTTTGTGAAGCCTTCGATCGAGAAGAGAATGGAGCGTATTAAAGCGCAGAGACGTGCTAGCCGCGAAAATATGCACAACGATTAAGAAAAAAACCCCTTTAAGGGGTTTTTTTATTTTAAAGCGAAATTGATTTTTTATTGTTAGGCCTGTTCAAGTAATTTTTTTCAAAGTGTTGTGTTATCTCACGAAAAGCCTCTTCCGGCGTATTGCAGAAGCTGAGGAGCTCCATGTCCTCGGCGTTTATAGTGCCATATTCAATCAGAGCATCAAAGTTTATTATAGTTTTCCAGTACTTTTCGTCGTAGACAATTATTTTCATCTGCTTCTTGATCTTGCCAGTCTGCAGCAGTGTTATTACTTCCATAAATTCATCCATGGTGCCAAAGCCGCCAGGAAATACTACGAGAGACTTAGCCAGGTAGACGAACCAGAATTTGCGCATAAAGAAGTAATGGAACTCAAATCTGAGTTCAGGCGTAACATATTTATTTACAAACTGTTCAAAGGGTATGCTGATATTGAGTCCGATTGAAAACCCGCCTGCCAGTTTTGCCCCCTTATTTGCGGCTTCCATAATACCTGGTCCCCCTCCGCTGCAGACAATAAAACGGTTCTTGTCGGTAGGCAGGTTCATCGACCATTCCGTAAGTCTGCGGGAAAGCTCAACTGCGTCCTCATAGTACTTTGACATTTCGACCAGCATCTGTGCCTTGCGCAGTTTATGCGCAAAGTTGGGTGCTTTTTTAGGATCCAGCTTTTGAATGTCGTTATAATCCTTAGTGGCGTCTTTCCTGGATTTAAAGCGGGCTGAGCCAAAAAGCACAATTGTATCCACAATGTTATTTTTATCAAACCTTGCCTTGGGTTCCAGGAACTCAGAAAGGATTCTAATGGATCTCCCATCTGGTGAGTTCAGGAAATCCAGGTTTTTATATGCTTTAACAGGGGGTTTTGGCCTGCTCATACTACCTCTTTTTATTTATGAACCATAAAAATAAGCTTTAGCATGTACAATATCTATAATTTTATCTTAAAATGAGGGCATTGAAAACTTTAAAGGCATAAAGCGGGTTTATTAATTTATGAGCAGGGGGTATAAAACTGACCTAAAAGAAATGTGAAAACAGCCGATAATTTACTGGGGAATAATATTTTTTATATAATCCTCCAAAATGTAAATAAGAAGGTTTGTTGCCTATAATTAAGAAATGTTTTTATTTATATTTAGGCCCGCGTTTGTGTTTAATTTATAAGAAGTAAATAATAATTATTGAAACATAAGAATACTATCGAATTTCTATAATAAGATCTTCACGTATTAAATTCCTGGATGCCATGAAAAAGTATACAATTGCAATTCTGATTTTACTGACGGGGATTATCTTCCCCAAGAACGACGAACTACAGAGGAAAATAGAAGAAATTCTCAGAACAGTTCCATCAGGCACCAAATATGGTGTGATGATATATAATCCTGTAACGAAGGACACCCTGTATGACAGGAATGCCACAGAAACAATAAAACCGGCCTCCAACGAGAAGCTTTTTACAACAGGTGTTGCATTTGCGCTCATGGGGGGCGATTACAAAATATCCACAAAACTCTTTACCGATGATCCGAACCTCTCAGACGGAGTAATTAACGGTAATCTTTATATAAAGGGGTTTGGGAATTCTCTCTTTACCGACCGTGATATTGATACCATGGTGCAGCAGCTTGCCACCATGGGTATACATAATATAACCGGCAGGGTTATAGGGGATGACACCTATTTCGACGATGTTTACCATAGGAAGGACTGGATACTTGAAGAAATTTCTTCGGTTGTTCTGCCTCCGGTTTCGGCGATAGTTATTAACAGAAATAAGGTCCAGTTCAGCCTTAGCGCGTCTTCCAAGGTGGGAGGCATAATAAACTCGAGCGTGTCACCATACTGCTCGCTGATCAAGGTTAGGGTGAATGCAAGGACAACCAGGTCCAGGAGCACAATATCCATATCGCAGCATTTTTCAAAAGACAGTTATGAATTTGTAATCAGCGGCGGCTTAAGAAGAAGGTCGCACATGATCTGGTATTCGGCAGAAATTGAAAATCCGCCTTTGTTTGCCGCATATTTGCTGCAGGACAGGCTTATCAGTTCGGGTATCACTGTAATGCAGCATCCCTCTGCAGGAGCGGCTCCGGAGAAGGTAACTGAAATAATGGCCCGTTCAATTACTCTCAGGGATCTCTCGAAAATTGTAAACAAGCACAGCGATAATTATCTGGCTGAGTGCCTGTTTAAGACTGTCGGCGCATATTACAGCCATGCACAGGGGAATTCATTCTATGCAACGCAGGCAGTAACGAGTTTTCTTAACAATAATGACATCAATTCCAGCGGAATTTCAGTCGTGGACGGCTCAGGTCTGTCGCACTACAATCAGGTAACAGTAGCTGCCATTGTTGAGCTGCTGGAGAAGATTTATCTGAATAACAAGATATACCCGGATTATTTTAACTCGCTCTCAATTGCGGGGGTTGATGGCACGCTAAGAGGCAGGCTCATCGGAACCAGCGCCGAGAATAATTTCCATGGTAAAACCGGTACGTTAAACGGTGTAATTGCGCTTTCCGGGTATCTTACACTGAGGAATAATGAGGAATTGATAGTAAGTATTATCTTTGAATTTGACAAAGGTTCACCCCACAAATACAGGAGTCTGCAGGACAGAATCATTAAAACGCTAGTCGACCTGTAAGGAAGAGGAAAAAAGAGCTACTTGAAAAAGTAAAGTATTTAACATATAATTATTGACAAGATTACTAAAATTTTGTAGTTTCAAGATGCCACTGCAGAACAGCAGTGGTATTTTTTTTAATCATTCAAAAAAGGATTGGATATGGCTGATGCACACTTTGTTTATTTAACAAAAGAGCGGCTGCTTGAACTGGAAAAAGAACTGAATGAATTAAAGACATTTGGCAGGCAGAGAATAGCCGAAAAGATAGCCGAAGCACGTTCTCATGGCGACTTATCAGAAAATGCAGAGTATGATGCTGCTAAAGAAGAGCAGGGTCTCTTTGAACTAAGGATCAGCAAGCTTGAGAATATTCTGTCCAGGGTAAGACTGATCGACATGTCGAATCTGCCCAAGGACCAGGTCCATATTCTATCCCAGGTAACCGTCAGAAATATTAATAATTCCCATACATATGAATATCTGCTCGTGTCACCTGAGGAAGCGGATTTTCAGGCGGGCAAAATATCTATTACTTCGCCTGTAGGACAGGGATTAATGGGCAAAAAACTGGGTGATAAAATAAAGGTAAAAGCTCCGGCCGGTATGCTTGAGTTTGAAATTCTTTCAATTAAATAAAGCTTACATTGACCGACGAATCATACATAAAATTAGCACTGGAAATAGCAAAAAAAGGAAAAGGCAAGGTTGCTCCCAACCCTCTGGTTGGTGCAATTATTGTGAAAGATGATAAAATTATAGGTGCGGGTTTCCACGAAGCATTCGGTGGAAACCACGCTGAAATAAATGCAATTCAAAATGCAAAACAGAGCGTGGAGGGTTCCACGCTCTATGTTAATCTTGAACCCTGTTCTCATTTTGGTAAAACTCCCCCCTGTTCAGAAGCAATAATCCGTCATAAGATTAAAAGGGTTGTGATAGGTACCCTGGATATGAATCCGCTCGTAAGCGGCAACGGCATTAAAGCACTCAAACAGGCCGGAATTGAAGTTAAGGTGGGTGTTCTGGAAAACGAATGTGTGCAGCTGAATAAATTCTTCTTCAAGCACATAACAAAACAGATGCCTTACGTGAGCCTTAAAATTGCCCAGACGCTGGATGGAAGGATTGCAGATTGCTCGGGGGATTCAAAATGGATCACCTCGCTTTATTCCCGAAGGTTTGTGCATAATCTGAGAAATGAATATGACGCTGTGCTTGTTGGTACGAGAACAGTGAAAATAGACGATCCCAACCTGACGGTCAGATTTATTGAGGGCAGAAATCCAAAAAGAATTGTGGTAGATACTGACCTGAAGTTAAACCTTAATCTTAAGCTTTTTGTTAATAATATAGACGGTAATCTTATACTGCTTACTTCCAAACAGAGCATGTCGAAGGAAAGAAAGCTGAAAAAGCTCAGGGAGAAGGGTATTGAAGTAATTTTTGTCAAGGAAAACAGGGACGGAACGCTGAATCTCAGACAGTCGCTTGAGGAACTGGGTAAACGCGGCATTTCCTCTGTGCTGGTTGAAGGAGGCAGAAAGATTTATACGTCTTTTGTCAAAGAAAACCTGTTTGACGATATTTATGTCTTTATCAGTCCCAAACTTATGGGCGAAGGGCTGTCGTCAGTAGATAACCTGGGAATTCATTCCATAAGAAAATCGCTGAAGCTGAGGATCAAGGCACTTGAAAAAATAGGCGATGATATACTGATTGAGCTGACAAAATAGCTGTATGTTGCTGATGTGAGAGGTGGTGTTATTTTTAATAATTAAAGCTGATTATATATGTTTACCGGTTTAGTTGAAGAAGTTGGGACAGTAAAAAGCATTAAGCCTTTTAATGGCGGACTGCTGCTGGGTATATCAGCCCTGAAGGTTACCGGCGGTTTGAAACTGGGTGACAGCATTAACATTAACGGTGCCTGTCAGACAGTTACAGCCTTTGACAGCAGCTCGTTTGAGGTGACTACTGTCGAGGAGACTATAAAAAAAACCAACCTGGCTAAATTGAAGATAAATGACAGGGTAAACCTTGAGCGTTCACTTACTCTGGATAAGAGGCTTGGCGGTCATTTTGTAATGGGACACGTGGATACCACGGGAAAAATTTTGAACGTTAAGAAACTGGGGGCAAGTTACCTTGTAAATGTTTCATATCCCAGGGAGTTCGGCAAGTATTTAATTAATGTCGGGGCAATTGCCGTTGAGGGCATCAGTCTGACAGTGGCCAGATTTGATGAACATTCGCTCACCGTTTCAATTATTCCCCATACCTGGAAGGAGACAAATCTTGAATACAAGGGAATCGGTGCCGATTTGAACCTTGAATTCGACGTCCTGGGGAAATATGTTGCAAAACTTCTTAATAAAGAGGAAGGAACAGGAATAACTGAATCATGGCTCAGGCAAAACGGATATTGAGTAAAACCATTGAGCAAAAGGTACTTAAATTTATTGATGAAAAAGAGCTGATCCTGCCCGGGGAACGGATCCTGGTGGCTTTGAGCGGGGGACCTGATTCCGTATTTGCACTCTGTTTTTTGCATAAATTCAGTAATAGATTTAAGATTTCTCTGGGGGCGGTCCATATTAATCATGGACTGAGGGGCATGGACTCGGACGGTGATGAAATTTTCTGTAAGGAACTTTCTACTGAATTTAATGTTGAATGTTTTGTCGAGAGGGCTGACGTTAAAGGACTTGCAAAGCTCAGGAAGATTTCAGTTGAAGAGGCTGCAAGGGAATTAAGATATAAGTTAATTGAACAGACGGCACGGCAGCATGGTTATGATAAGATTGTAACGGCTCACAATTTAAGTGATAATGCCGAAACGGTGCTGCTGAATCTGATAAAAGGAACGGGATTAAGAGGAATTTCGGGAATTCCTGTGCGAAGAGGCAATATAATCCGCCCTCTTCTTAAGCTTAGCAAGCAGGAAATACTGGATTATCTGGAACTTGGAAAGATCTGCTATAGAACCGATGCTACTAATAATGAAAATATATATGAAAGAAATTTCATCAGGAATGAACTGCTGCCCGTTATTAAGAGAAACCTTAACCCCTCAGTTGAATTAAGTCTATTTAACTCATCGGAAAATTTCCGCAATGCACAGATCGTCACGGACGGTTTTATTGCATCTTTAATCAAGGAAATTGTTGAATTTTCCGGAAAAAGCATTTTAATTAGTCTTAACAGATTAATAAATTATGACCCCGCTATATTCGGGGAGTTGCTCAAGGAAAGTATTTCCAGGCATTTTAAGCGTGAGTTTGCACATAATGATCTCGTAAAAGTTAAGGATCTTATGCGCAGGCAGGCTGGCCGGAAAGCAGAACTTTCGGGAAATCTGATTGTTTTCAGAGAAAGGGAGCATCTGCTGATCATGGAAAAAGGTGACGATGAATTTATTCCCGTTACAATAAAAGCAGGAACTGAGTGTGACCTGGGTCCCCAGAAGCTAAGAATTACTTTCAGGGATATTACTCCGGGACTTATAAAGGGAGAAAGCAGCCGCTTTCATGAATTTATTGCCGGTGATGACCTGGATGAGGAATTTATACTCAGGCGCTGGCAGCCTGGAGACAGGTTCATTCCACTGGGGATGAAGGGTATGAAGAAGGTATCCGATTTTTTAAGCGACCAGAAAACCGGAATTGCGGAAAAAAAGAAACAATTGGTACTTATTAACCGGGGCCGGATTATCTGGGTTCCGGGCTTTAGAATAGATGACCGGTATAAAATTACTAACAACAATAAAAGGATTTGCGAAATATGCCTCGAATAAACATTGATAATTCAGAAGAAATAATGATTGGTGATGAAAAATTTGTTCTTTACCTATCGGAAGATGATATTCAAACCAGAATTAAAGAGTTGGGTGAGCAAATAACAAGTGAGTATGAAAATAAAGTACCGGTCTTTATTGGTTTACTCAATGGGTCCTTCCTTTTTATGGCTGATCTTATAAAAAATGTTGCTTTAGATTGCGAAATAGATTTTATTAAACTATCTAGCTATGGTGATGCAAAAATTTCTTCAGGTACAGTCAGGATGATTAAGGACCTTAATTGCGATATC
>JBLMZM010000204.1:0-60176 GCA_050258815.1 Ignavibacteriales bacterium | reverse complement strand
ATACCCAGGCTAATACTGGCTGGTGTAACAACAGTGTTTTGAGAGACTGCCTTATTGACATCAACTCTGCCGGTTCCGTATTTCCAGATATCATTACCTGTATATTTGGCTGATTCCATTAAAACGGCTTTTATTAATTCCGGATTCCAGTCAGGATGCAGCTGCAGTAATAAAGCGGCGCAGCCCGCAACATGTGGAGTTGCCATCGAGGTCCCGTCGAGGGATAAATAACCGCCTCCATTAATTGATGAATAGATTGAAACACCAGGTGCTGTAAGATCGGGTTTAATGTTAAACAGTTTATTCGCGGGTCCGCATGAACTGAAATTGGTAATAATATCATCGTTGGATGTAGCACCGACTGTAATAGCTTTTCTTGCACAGCCGGGTGATCCAATGGTCTGGTAGGCTCCATTATTACCAGCTGCAACTACACATACGATGCCTGCCAGGGAGGCATTATCGACTGCCTGAGATATGGGATCTTCCGGATCCCCAACTCCTCCCAAACTCATATTAATAATATCAACCCCATCATCAGTTTTAGGATTCTGGTCAGGATCGCTCGCGCGTTCTATACCGGCAATTATTGTTGAAGTTAAGCCGCTTCCGCCATTGTTCAGCACTTTAAATGCCCATAATTTTGAATCCGGCGCAACACCTTTCAGGCTATAGCCATTTGCTGAGACAATGCCGGCTACGTGTGTACCGTGTCCGTTATCATCCCTGGGATCATTATCCATGTTAACAAAATCATAACCTCCTGCAACCTTAAAATCAGGACCGAATCCACCTCCTAAATCCGGATGCATATAGTCAATTCCTGTGTCCAGTATACCTATTTTAATACCTTTACCTGTAAGTCCTTTCATTTTCCATACTATATCTGCTCCAATTACACGGTTGCTTATATCATCAAATGCTTTTACTTCTTTATCCTCGTAAACCGATTGCACATATGAAAGTCTTTTTACCTCCTCGGCCACCCATCTTTTGGTGGTGAGGGACACTCCATTAAATACAGAATAATATTCGAAACGTATTTGCGAAGCTGAGGATTTGTTTAATCTGTTGACTCCTGGTGAGCTTTTAGTTTCAATAATGAGCAAGTCATTCTTAAAGCTCGCGTGTTCAGAAATAAGTTCCCCCTGAATTTGTAATAAGGATAAATTGGAATTTAGTGCTGCCCGCTGTCTTTGAAGTATTAATGGATCTTCTCTAAACTTTACTATTACTTGTATGTTTTCATTTGGATCCAGTACACTGGTTTCAATTGTACTGTCATTTCTCATGAAGGATGTAATTACTATCCCGGACGGATAATTTTTTGTGGAAGAGGCTCCGTTCTTATCCTGAGTTGAAACAATTACTTGTGGAAGAGCATAACTGCTGACAAGAATATAGGTAGTTAAAATAATAATGGGATGAATCTTCCTGAAGTTTTTGAGCATAAGACGTAGATTCCTTAATATTTTTGACTGTATGGGGGATTTATTAAAAAATTCTATAATCCATATTCAAAACTCAAAACATGCGGAAAGAATCAAACTTAATACAATTAAACTACCTTATCTTCTTACACTGTTTCAAAACTTAAGATGTCATTTTGTGAAAAATAACTAAATATTGAATAAATCTGAAGTAATCTTTTAATAACAGGAGGGGTTTTGGGACAGGCATAAAATATCGGTGTTGAAAGCCAGAAAAGTAAAGGGATCGGTTTTATTTTCCCACTGCTTAATTATGATCCTTGATATCTTTCCAGTTCCACCATTTTAACAGCTCCGCGTCGTATTTATCGTTTTCGGCATAATATACGGCGCAGCGGAATACATACAAAACACATCTGTCGATATATTGTTTCCTCAATGCCATCAGGTTATTATACAGTATTTCGGGATCTTTTTTCCTAAGGTCATTTACTCGCATTATTCCGAGGTCGATAAGGTCTTTCTCAATACTGGGGCCGACACCCGGAATTTCCTGAAGATCCGTCCTTGTTCTCAAATTTTTCATCAATTGTGCTTCCCAATAGTTACAAATAATAAAGTCCCGAGTAACATAACAGGAATTAAAATAAAAACCCTCAAAATATACAATCTTGAGGGCTTTTGCTTATCATATAACCTATTTCTCAGCCCATGCAGGCATAGCGTTCATATAGTTTTCAGCTCTTTTCATAAAATCAGGATTACCTTCGGCTGGCGAAAAGGATTTCAACCATCCGGCTACTCCAGCCTGAACCTCTTCTTTGGGTTTTAAGTTACCCTGTTCATCCACGCACCACTGGCAATAACCGGGTTTTGAGCTTTCTTTCGCGATTTTTTCATCGAGAATTACACCGCACGACTGGCAGAATTTCATTTCCATTTTCTATCTCCTTTGTTATTTAGTTGACATATGCAATATACTTCAGGGCTGTGACAGCATCATGTCAGCATTATAAACAGAAGACATTTTATTTATTTTTTCCTTAATAATTGTCCTAACGTACTGAGGCTCAAGGACTTCAGCATATTCCCCGAAGCCTAAAATAGTGGAGTAGACCCATTCGTCTTCCGGGATCGTGAGAGAGACTATTAAGCTCCCGTCCTCAAGGACGTTGACGATACTTTCTTCAAAGTACTCTTCAACTTTAGGTCTGGCCGCAGAAGAGAATTTTAATTTAATGACAATGAGGTTGGCTGGCTGCGGGGGTGATTTTATTATATCGCGGTATGAAGCATTCCTGCGGTCGAATTTTTCAGTCAATACTTCTATAATATCCATTCTTGTAAGCTTAAAAAGCCTGAAATCGCCGCGTCCCCTGCAAAAGGCAAACAGGTACCATGCATAGCCCTTAAAGACAAGTGTCATGGGCTCCACGGTTCTTTTTAGTGCTTCCCCTTTGTTATTTCTGTAGATGAACCTGATCAGGAGTCTTTCAGATATGGCATACTGGATAAGTTTAATGAAATCTTTATTCTTCTCCCTTGATGACCAGGGTATCAGATCAAAGCAGAGTTCTTCTGATTGTTTATTTACATAGTCGATCTTGTCTTTGGGGATAAGGCTGAGGATTTTTTCGGAGACAGTTTCCAGTTCATTGTTGCCGAGCGTGCTGTTTACATTCTTCAGGGTAGAGATAATTGATGTCATATCATCTATTGAAAGGATTTGTCCGTTCAGGCGATAGTTCTCCATTATTCCGAGTCCGCCCTTACTTCCGGGGTGTGAGACAATTGGAATTCCGGCCAGGCAAATTGCTTCTATATCGCGGTAGATTGTTCTGACAGATACGTCAAAACGTCTGGACAATTCCTTTGCGGTAATTTTATTCCTGTTAAGCAGCAGAACAATAATTCCAAGCATTCTGTCAATACGCATGATACCCTGGTTTAATTTTTTGGGAAATAATGAATCAAGTTAGCAATTAATGGACGTAAAATAAAGAGAGTTTTTACTAGTCAGGCATTTACAAAATGTGATGTTCTGGTAAATATAAAAGATGCTCCAAAATCCGGGATTTTGAAGCATCTAAGTTTATGCGAATAAATATTACTCTCTGCTGGTTAAGGGACTATGAATCTTTTCGCTCCCACAGCAGTCCTGATGTGTTTACCAGCCCTGACAGCTAGAGGGTCAAAAGAATGAATATCTGTGCTATAAGAACTCTCAGGAACATGGCCAGCGGGTAGACCGTAGCATATGCAGTCGATTGTGCCTGAACCGGAGCCAGGGAATTTGCAAATTCAAGTGCCGGAGGATCAGTCATAGTCCCACTTATTAATCCGCAGATCTTCAGGTAATTGAATTTCATCAAGCGGGCAACTATGGCGACCAGCATGATAGGAATAAATGTGATTAAAGCTCCGTAAAGCATCCACAAATATCCGCCATTCCAGATGGTATTAAAAAAGTTCGCGCCTGAAGCAAGTCCAACGCACGCCAGGAAAAGTATGATTCCAATCTCGCGGAGCATCATATTGGCTCCCGGAGTCATATAGAAATCCATTTTTCCTATTCGGCCCCGGTGCCCGAGCAGGATGGCTACAATCAGGGGACCGCCTGCCAAACCAAGCTTTGCGGGTGCAGGAATACCCGGGATGAAAATAGGTATACTGCCCAGGATGATTCCAAGGAATATTCCAATAAAGACCGGGACAGTGTTAGGCATGGCCAGTTCCTTGACGGAATTCCCAAGCTCACTGCGTACCTCAGAGAGAAGTTCAGTTTTGCCAACTATCCTTACTGTATCGCCAAATTCGACGGTTGTATCAAGAGATGGGAGAATTTCCATTCCGGCTCTGAAAATTCTTGTGATATTTGCCTCATAACGGCGGTAGATACCGATCTGCTGGATCGTTTTTCCCGCATACTTCCTGTTAGTTACAAGAACATTAGCCATTGATAAATCACCACTTATCTCGCGTTTTTCCTGAATTTTAACGTCGCCGATCTTGAGTTTCAGATTCTCAATATGATTGACCGAAGAAACCCCGTAGAGCACGTCGCCCTGACGAAGGATTTCATCATCAACGGCAATTATAAATTTTCCGTCGCGCTTAATTCTTGATACGACAAGTTCTTTGTCAATTATATTTTTAATATAACCAATTTTTTCACCGAACAACTGTTGGTTAGTAACATCGATGCCCACGCTTTCCAGTTTTATGAGAGAATTATCGAGGCTGCGTGTGTACTTTTCGGCTTCATCCTTAATTTTAATCCTGAAAAACACCCTGACAAGGATCATTGTAAGGATGATGCCCAGAACGCCAAAAGGATAGGCTACAGCGTAACCCATTCCTGCAAGGTTTGCAGTCTGAGCTCCGTTAGCAGCAAATTCGTGCAGTACCTGTTGTGTGGAACCGAGACTTGGAGTATTTGTTACTGCTCCGCACATGATTCCTGTGATGAGTGCCGGGGGAAGTCCATAGAACAGATACAGGCAGTAGGTGATCAAAAGATTCATCAGTACAATAGAAACGGCAAAAAGATTTAGTTTCAATCCTTCGTTTTTGAAAGTTGAAAAGAAACGCGGACCAATATCAAGTCCGATTGAGTATACAAATAAAATAAGTCCGAATTCACGTGCAAAATTAATTGTAGAGACATCCGCGCGTGCTCCGAAATGAGAGATAAGCAAACCTGAAAATAGAACTCCGGCAATACCGAGCTTTATATTTTTTATCTCTACCTTTCCTATCAGGACGCCTGAAAAAGCCGCCAGGCATAGATAAAGAATAGTTGATGCTATACTCTGAGTTGAAAATAATGTGTAAAAAAAGTTCATGCTGTATATGTAATTAAATTAGTGAAAAAATATAAGGGACTTACAATAAAACCTTCAGAAAACACCACCTTTAAGGTAGAATGCCGGCTGAAGGTTTCAAATTGTAAATAAATAATGTGAAATCGGTCACAAAAATAAGGAGAATTTTCCTCATTGACAATTTAGGAGAGGCAGTTTTGGTAATAAAGTTTGTTTTTAATAAAAGAATAAAATGCCACATGGTATCTTGTTATTGCTGCCTTATATCAAGACTCCAGACAGGTTAATTTTCAATAAGAAATAATACCATATTTTATTTAAGGAGCAGGTTGTTTTTTAATTGAGATATTACCGGTGCAGCACCTATTTAAATGAATCGCCTATTCTACGGGGTGAAAAATGCTTAAAATTTATATTATTTTGAAAGATTCCTTCTTATTTTAGTACGGTAAATTTTACGAAAAAATTTTCTTTATATTTTATTCCTAAAACTATTTATTGGTGATATGGCAAGAAAAATTATTATTCTAACTGAAGGATTAACTAACCCTCATAGTGGGAAAACCGCACGCAATCTTATCTATTATAAACCAGAAGAAGTAATTGCCATTTTTGACAGAACGCAGGCTGGCAAGTCCAGTATGGAACTGCTTGGAGTAGGAAATGTGCCTGTAACCGGCTCATTTGCAGATATAAGGGGAGGGGATACTTTACTCATTGGAGTAGCTACACCGGGTGGAAAAATCCCACAATCCTATAAGGAGATTATTCTTAAGGCAATTGGTTATAAATTAAACATTATTAATGGACTTCACGATTTTCTTTGCAACGATGATGAAATCAGAAGCACTGCAGAGAAATATGGAGTTAAACTGATTGATATCAGAAAAAACGATGAAGTTGATATTGTAAACCGTAAAGGAATAAATGAAAAATGTCTCAGGATTCATACCGTAGGCAATGACTGCAGTCTTGGTAAAATGATTGTAAGTCTTGAACTTAATAGAGCACTGGTACAGGCTGGCTATGATGCCAAATTTGCAGCTACAGGGCAAACTGGCATTTTAATAGAGGGTGACGGTGTTCCGATTGATGCTGTAGTTGCCGACTTTATTAATGGTGCAGCCGAAAAACTGGTGCTTAAAACCCAGCATCATGACATTATTAATATTGAAGGCCAGGGGAGTCTGGTTCATCCCAGATATTCTTCTGTTACACTGGGACTTCTGCATGGCAGTATGCCGCATGGTATGATTATGTGCTATGAGATGGGCAGGGAATATATTCATGGGATGGACGGAATAAAAATCCCACCCCTGGAGGAAGTAATTAATATCTATGAGTCGATGGCAAATGTAATGCATCCCTCCAGAGTAATAGCAATTGCAATTAACAGCAGGCACTTTACTTTGGAACAAGCAGACAGGGAAAGGGAAAGGATCAAGGATAAATTCGGTTTGCCAGCTTGTGATGTGATACGGCACGGGGCCTCAGAACTTGCAGGTGCCGTAATTGGATTACGGAAAGAGCTTGGCCTGGGATAGTGAGAAAGCTTAAGCTTAATTTATCCTAATCCACAATAAACAACTTTGCTCCGGTTTCTGTATAAGAGCGGTGAGCTTCGGCATTATCGGCAACCTGATAGCTCATGCCGGGCATAAGGGTGAATTTCCGGCCATCGGCAAGCTCGGTAGTTAACTCCCCTTCAATGCAAAGAAGAATATGACCCTTTGAGCACCAATGATCTGCAAGATAACCAGGTGAATATTCAACCAGGCGAACACGGATAGTGCCGAACTGTTGCGTGTGCCAGTAAGCGCATCCTTTTTCACCTTTATGTTCCGTTTTCTCTATTTTTGACCAGTCCGTGATCCCAAATGGAATATCCGACATTTTCATAAGGATTCTCCTTTATTATCTGGCTAAACCTGTTTTGCCAGAAAACTGCGTGTTATTGTTCGTTATATCAGTCCGGATAAAAATAAAAAAATAAACCGTAAAACCGAAGAGTTCTTTAATAATTTTACCGAGGAGTATATATTCCCGGGTATCTTCAGGATGGGATCCGGAAAAACCACGAAATAAATGAAATGTAGTAAAATACCAGCTAGTAGGTATATCTTTCTGAAATTGAAGAATATAATTTTACATTAATGAATATTTTAGATTCAGATTATAAATTAAATCAGGAATAACCAAGTAATAACAATCAGGTGGAGATATGAAGAAAAGACAAACTATAATTTCAGTAAGGCTGTTGGCATTTATTACGTGCATATTTTTAAGCAGCTCATTATTTGGCCAGTCAGCTGGTGAACAGTCATTAAGTAAACTGCTGGAAGGGAATAAGCGTTATCTTTCAGGGCAGCAGAAAGATAAAAATTATGAAAAGGAAAGGGCTGAACTGGCTACGGGACAAAAACCATACGCGATCATCCTTACCTGTTCAGATTCCCGTGTACCGCCTGAAATTATTTTTGATGAGGATCTCGGAGAATTATTTGTCATCCGAGTTGCCGGAAATGTTATTGATGAGGTAACCCTGGGAAGTATTGAATATGCCGCAGAGCATTTGAATTCTCCTTTGCTTGTTGTAATGGGGCACTCAAATTGCGGAGCAGTTAAAGCCTGTCTCGAAGGTGGGCATTTCAGTGCCAATATTTCTGCAATTGTCACCAGGATAAAACATGCTACGGACCTGGCCCAAAAGGATTCTAAAGAAAAAGCAGGACAGCTGGATTCAGCAGTAAAACATAACGTTGTTGATCAGTTAAAAGACTGTCTGATGAATAGCAAAATAGTTGAAGAGCTTGAACATGAAGGTAAACTAAAGATTGTTGGTGGTGTTTATAATATCGAAACCGGAGCTTTTGAACTGGTAGAATAGTATTAAACTGTTCCATGCGAGGTTCATTCGGAAAAAATAAGGTGACGCACATGGAGCTTAAAGAATGCTGATTTCTTTATTTTGGATGGAATTACTTATCAGTTTAGCCAGAGGGAACCAGTCAGGGAGAATATGACCGCGCATATTCTCCCTTGAATAGCTTTTAATAATTTATACCTATGCTTCTTCGAACTGTTCGGCTACCACCGGTTCTGCAAGCACACTCTTTTTAGAGACCTTCTTCTGAAATTTTACCTTCAGGTTTTCCATTACCATATAAACTGCAGGTACCAGAATAAGAGTAAGCATTAAAGAACTGCTCAAGCCGCCAATGATTACCCATGCAAGACCGTTTTTGCTTTCTGATGAGGCGCCCGATGAAATTGCAAGAGGGATCATGCCGATAACCATCGCAATAGTTGTCATAAGAATTGGTCTTAATCTTTCCTTGCCCGCTTCGACAAGTGCTTCCAGAACAGTAGCCCCTTCTTCCTTCAGCTTATTGGTAAAGTCAACAAGAAGGATTGCGTTCTTTGCCACAAGTCCCATTAACATGATCAATCCTATAAGTACAAAGATTGATATATTTTGTCCTGCAAGAGCAAGGGCCAGCAATGCTCCAATTACTGCAACAGGCAGAGAGAACAATACTACAAACGGGTAGAGGTAAGAATTATACAATCCAACCATTACAAAGTAAACCAGAAGAATAGCGGCAAGCAATGCAAAGAGCAGACTGCTGAATGCTTCAGACTGGCGCTGCATCTGACCGATATAATCAATATTTACTTTATCGGAATGTATATTTTCGGAAATAATCTTTTTAATATCTTCGCCAACTGTTCCAACTGGTCTTCCAAATACCTGGCTTTTTACCGTCAGTGAAGACATTCTGCTATAACGTTCAAGTTTATTGGGACCGAGTGACTGGTAGATATTTGCAAACTGACGCAATTCTATTATATCTCCCTTTGAGTTTACAAAAGTAATAGAGCTCAGATCGTCAATCTTAGTCCTGTCAAACTGATCAAGCATAATGTTTATGTCGTAATCTGTACCGCCTTCAGAATATTGAAGGTTTGTATTACCAGCGAAAGCGAGCTGTAATGTATTACCAACATCAGCTACAGAGAGTCCAAGCATTGACATTTTATCACGGTCGAGAGAAATATGCACTTCAGGTTTACTTTTTTCGACTGAAAGTCTGATGTCATTTACTCCGGGAACATTTTTGATCAGCTTTGTGATTTTTTCTGCAACAGGATATATTTCATTCACGTCAGCGCTTCTTAGCAGAATCTGAATCGGAGCATCACTGGCACCAAACATGCCTGACGGTGCTGCCGTTACTTTAAGACCAGGTATCTGAGAGAGGATTTCCTGCTTGGTTTTCTGGGCATATTGCTGAATTGTAAAGTTTCTTTTCTTTTTATCCAATATTGTAACTGTTAGTTCTGCCTTATGCTGATCATTACTGCCACCCATACCGCTGGAAGAATAACCAACATTTGAAAAGACCTTGGTTACCTCCGGTTTTGTATAAAGAAGTTTCTCAACTTTTTCAACCAGCATGTTTGTCTGGTGGAGGTTGTTTTGAGCTTCACCTTCAAGCTGGATTGTAAACTCTCCACGGTCACTTTCAGGCATAAATTCAGATCCGATAAACCCATAGACTAAAAGTGCGAAAGATGAAACAAAAAGAATTGCAACCAGGGCGAAAACAGTTTTCCTGTGTGACAATCCCCAGCGTAAGGCTTTTTCATAGAATCCAACGAGTTTATGGTAGAGGTCTTCAAAGCCAAGTGCGATTTTCCCCATGAGCGTGTTTCGGGTCAGCCTTTCAATTTTGCTGAACCTGGAGGCGAGCAGGGGAGTAATTGTAAAGGAAACAAAAAGGCTCATCATTGTTGAGAAGACAACTACAAGTGAAAATTCTCTTATAATATTGCCTATCATGCCTGAAACCAGTGCCATAGGAACAAATACCACAATGTCCACCATTGTAATTGCTACTGCAGTAAAGCCTATCTCGTTTCTTCCATCGAGTGCGGCACGTCTTTTATCTTTACCCATATCCAGGTGTCTGTAGATATTCTCTAGTACAACTATAGAATCGTCAACTAGAATACCAATCACCAGTGAAAGGGCCATCAGGGTCATTATATTCAAAGAGAAATTGAATATATACATACCCGTAAATACTGAGATGATTGAAGTCGGAATAGAGACAAGAACAATAAATGAATTTCTGATTGAATGAAGAAACAGAAACATTACTATTGCGACAAGCAGAATTGCAAGGCCAAGATCCTCCATTACTGCATCGGCCGAAGCGAGAGTATAAACAGAGTTATCTGAAGCAATATCGAATCTAATTCCATCTGCCGCGTATTGCTTTTCAATGACTTTAAGCTCTTCCTTTACGAGCTGGCTGACCTTAACGGAGTTTGCGTCCGATTGTTTCTGTATCTGTAGTCCGATAGAGTTTTCCCCGTTTATACGGTTGAGTGTTTTATACTCTGCTATACCGTCAATGATTTCTGCAACATCGGATAATCTGATATCGCTTCCGGCAGCCGTATGTGCTATAATAACATTCTTCAATTGTTCCAGCGATAATATTTTTCCAGCCAGTCGTACAGTGTACTGGCTCTTATTGCTTTCAATCTTGCCGGTCGCAAACTGCATATTGGAACTATAGACGGCATTATATAGCTGGCTTATCGAAATTCTATATGCTGCAAGTTTATCCCTGTTAACATTAATTCTTATCTCACGTTCTTCGCCACCGATAATAGATACCTGTCCCACGCCGCTTATCTTTGCGAGCTGGGGTTTAATCTGATCCTTTGTAAGCTGGTATAATTTTGTGGGGGCAATTTTCCCATATACACCAAGTTTAAGGACCGGAATTTCATCGGTTGAAAATTTTAACAACGAAGGAGTCTTTGCTCCTTCAGGCAATTGATAAAGGACCGCATTTACCTTGCGTTGTGCATCCTGAAGGGCAAGATCTGTATTAGAATTGGCGACAAGTTCAATTGTAATAATCGAAAATCCTTCCTGGGAAGAAGCGCTCATATTCTTTACGTTTTCGAGTGCCGAGAGGGCGTCCTCAAGTTTTTTTGTTACTGAATTTTCCACTTCACTTGCTGATGCCCCGGGATACTGAGTAGTAACAGCTACTACGGGTATATCTATCTTGGGGATCAGATCATAATTGAGTTTTGTATAACACAGGAGCCCAAGCAAGGTAAGAGCAGTAAACACAATAACTACTAATGTAGATCTTTTTATAGCTAATTCTGTTATGGTCATGGCTGTCTTTAGTTATTATTAATAATTTTAATTGATTTATTGTCCGTCAGATTTACCTGTCCGCTTACAATAACTTTTTCATTTTCATTCAGTCCCGAAACAACTTCGAGATAATCATTATTCTGGCGTCCTATAGTTATATCTTTCAATACTGCTTTCCCATTTGATGCAACGAATACTTTTGCATCTTTTATACTCCCCTGGAGAGCCTCGCGTGGTATGAAAAGACCTGTGCCTGAAGAGCTGATGGCAATTTCTATATTAACAAAAGTCCCACTCTTTAGCGGGTTCTTTGCGCTATTTACGATTTCAATTTCCACCGGAAAGTTGTGGGCGTTATCTCCCTGAGGACTGACATAGCTTATTTTCCCTTCGAAAGTAACACCGGGATAGATACCAGTTTTGATCTTTACCTTATCCCCGGTATGCAGGTAGTATACATTTGACTCGGATACGTTTACCTTAACTTTTAGCTTTGAAATATCCATAATTGTAGCAATTGTATTGCCGGTATTAACATAAGCCCCTTCCTCGATATTCTTTTTAGTGATAACGCCATCAATCGGAGCTGCTATACGGGTATATGATAATTGCTTTTCTGCCTCGTCCGCCTTATTCTTTGCAATTTCATAAGCATTACGGGCATTATCGTAAACCTGTTCTGAGGAAATTTCTTTCTTATACAGGTTTTCTGTGCGTGACAGGTCTTTTTTCAATCTTTCGGCATCAATCTTTGCAGTCTCAAATGTAAGTTTTTTTAACTTGTCGTCGATTGTTGCAATAAGGTCACCTTTTCTGAAGTGCTGACCCAATTCGAATTTTCTTGCGGTGATTTTACCGGCCGTTTCAGAGGCAACATCAACCTCCCTGTACGGGTATAAAGTACCCGTAAGATTCAGGGTAAAAGAGGCAGACTTTTTTTCTACATTAGCCACGCTAACTGATACTTCTTCAGTTGCAATGTTTTGTTTTTGAGATACTATATTGTCCCTGTTAGCTTTTAATCTTACAGTAGCAAGGATAACTATGAGGATAACTATAACGATAGATATTATTTTTTTCATATTAGATCACTTAATATTATTAATAAAATTGATGAGGTTCCCTCTGGATTTTTCGAGATCCAGTTTGGCTATATATAAATCAAGAAGTTTGGAGAAATAATTATTCTGAGTTTCACGCAGTGTGCTTTCTGTCTGAACCAGATCGATTGAGGAGCTCACTCCCTGAGAAAACTCAATTTGCGTGTTCTTATATACATTTTCGGCTAATTCCAGGTTTTCTTTTTCAGTTTTAATGTTATCGACTGCATTACGGAACTGGATATAATAATTGGACAATTCCACTTTTATAGCCTGTTCGCTTAATTTTAAGTTTTCCTTAGCTTTCTGCAGATTCAGCTCTGATTGTTCAACTTTTGCAAGTTTCTGAAAGCCGGAGAAAACCGGAAGTGAAAACTGGATTCCTATTGAAGAACTGTTGAACCAGTCCTTATCAGACTTAAACAGGTCAAATTCAGAACGCATGGCCTGATAATTATAGTTTGCATAAAAAGATAAACTAGGATAATAAGCGGCAATATTGTTCTGTTTGTCGGCTTCATACAAGGAGATAATTGTCTTCTGTATCTGATAGTCAATCCTGTTTTCAACATAATTCTGCTCATAAGCCGATCCGGTTGCAGCAATAAGGTTATCAGACAGTTCATCAGATAGTTCGAGTGTACCTTCAACAGGCATTCCCATTGTGAGTTTCAGGTTATTAAGGGACTGTTTATAGCCCAATTCAACCTGATTGACCTGAGATTTAATATTGTTAAAAGTGACTCTGATCTTATCGACGTCTATTTTTTTGACAAGGCCGTTATCAAATTTCTGTTGAATGGCCTCGAGGTTTTTCTGAGAAACGGAAAGAATAACTTTAAGATTTTCCAATTTCTTCCGGATAACCAATGCTCTGTAAAATGCGGCGCTGACGTTATAGAGTGTTTGTTCGTCAGTTTTCTGGATATTCTGTTCGGACATTTCGCGGCTGATCCTTGCCGCTTTCAGGGCTACCCAGAAAGAAGGATCGAAAACCTTTTGTGTCAGTGAGAGACCAGCGCTGGCATTATATTTAGTGCCCATTTTAACGGGTACAAAAGTCCCCGGCTTTCCCATAAGTTCGCCCGGCAGGATTTGGGTTGTAATCTTCAGTTTGTCTTCGACAGAGCCGCTGAAGCTGATCTGAGGCAGTGACCTGCCGATTTGCTCATTAACTACTTCATTGCTCACCTCTGCGTCCAGGTATGCAATTTTGATATTACTGTTACATTGTTTGGCATATTCGATGCATTGTTTCAACGAAAAACTTTGTCCTAATGCCGATGCATATAAAATAAAAACAAGTGGTGTGATGCTTTTTATTATTCTCATAATTCTCACAATTAGTTTATAAACGTTAACAAATCTTACTAAGTTAGATATTCCTCAAAAAATATTACAGGCTGTTGATAAATCTCTCTACCATTCTTTCATACAATTTAGGGAAGTCCTTAAACCTGCTATGGGGTGTTTCTTTTTCTGTCTGCAACATGAATGAAATTGCTCCATGGCATAAGCAAAGGAAAGCAAATATCTGTTCCCGGATCACACTATTATCCTCTTTTGAGATCTGCCTGATAGTTCTTTCCATTAAAGTCATGTTGTACTGCATTGATTCGTTTGGTTTCTGGCGTTCAATATTGAACATCAGCTGAAACAATTCCTTGTGTTTGAGTGCAAAGTTAAAATGAATCAATGCAATTTTTACCATTAACTTCTTTGGGTTAGTTTCCTGCAGACTAGCTTCTTCAAATTGCTTCCGCAGGATTTCAAATCCTGAATAAACCAGCTCCCTGAAAAGATCTTCCTTGTTTTCAAAGTACTCGTAAACAATTGGGGGGGTATATTCTACCTTGTCGGCAATTTTGCGGATAGTTACAGCGTGCCAGCCTTCCTTAATGGCAATGTCTCTGGCAGCATCCAGAAGCTTCAGCCTGATTTCTTCTCTTTCCCTTTGTCTTCTGTCTAAATGGCTCATAATAATGATGTAAAAATATCTAACATTGTTAGATCAAACTTACTTAAATATGTTTCATGTGTCAAGTAAGTAATACTATAAATTATTATAAAAGCAATCCTTGCTACTGACCGGTTATGATGCCTGCTTTTATTTGCGCCGGAATAAGTTCAAGAGGAATGAAAGAGGCAGAATACAATTATATTACTTATGATACGACATCGAGTTTTGCGCAAAAGTTGGCCGGTCTTAATCCTGACATGATTATTAATTATGTATCTGGCAGTTTCACCGGCAGTTCTGAGAAGGGAAGAGTGGTGTGTGTCCGGGTCGAAGGGAAGACGGTGCTATCTGCTCCGCCATCCCTTGCTAATTTTAATTATTCTGGAGTCGTTTTCCGCACAGCCATCAGCAAGCATACTGTCATTATTATTAAATGAAAATGAAGATATACCGTAGCCTGCCATAAAACCGGCCCCAATTTCGCCCATATCCGATCCATCTGATAAACGAAAAATATTTGCGGAGGTATAACCGGCTGCAAGGTACTTTGAATCATGCGTAAATGCAATTGCAGTTGCGTATGCGTTTATCTCACGGATTTTCGCCAGAGTGTTCATATTATAAATTTTAATATTATGCTTACTTCCACTTGTGGAAAAAGCAAGCAGATTTCCATCGTAGCTTATCTTGCAATCCAAAATACCATAGTCTTCAGAAGACAAAGTATTTAATAAGGCACCACTGGCAGCATCAAAGATGGCAATATAATCACTTGAAGAAGCATCTACTACGGCAACTAATCGTTTCCCATCGGGAGTCATTATTACCTTTGTAACCCGGTAATTGCTGCTGGACCATATTGTCTTATATGTATTCATGTCAATTACTCCAACAAGGTCAGGGTGTCCGTATGGAGTTGAATATGCTCCTACTGCCAGTCTGCTTCCATCAGAACTAAAATCCAAAGACCTGGTTGCCAGGGAAAGGGTCCGGATTTTGTCGCCATTTTGTGCATTAAAGAAAATTGTTCTGCTTACAGTAGGATCCTGTGCATTTTCCGAAGTCCCAAGTGCTATAATGTTACCCGCAGGATTATATTTGGGAAATCCGGCGTAAAGACCTTCTACAGTGTAATTTATCTTTAACTGGTCAATATTATAGACTGCAAAAGGGGCCTCATAAAATGCTTCGCTAGTAGCTACAAGTTCGTTGCTGACAGGAGAAAATTCTACGTATTTTGCCCTCGAATACTTTGTATAAAGTACGAGTGCCTCTGGCTTGAAACCATACACGACAGTAATAACATTCGATGGTGATGAGGTGTTTTTCTCAGTTGCAGCAAAAACCCTGAATTCATATGATTTATTCTCATCAAGATTTGGCAGATTAAATAATTGACTGGATGGACTGGTTTCACCAATGGTCTTAAATTCCTGACTTTCATCAGGAACTCTCGATTGAATGATATATTTTTGGGTAAAGTTGCAACGGCTTGTCCAATAAAGAGCATAAGAACCTATCGTGTTACCTGTGCCGAAAAGAAGAAGATTCGAGGGTGCCATTATTTCAACTGTTACTCCTGCAGTATTTGAATAAGTTGATTTGTTCTGTAAACCGGCTGCCCTGATCCTGTAGTAATAATTAATTCCAGGCCTGATATCAAAATAATCTGTATATGTCGTTGCATTCTCAGAAGTTGTATCAATCGGGGTAAAGTTGTCGGTAGGAAGTTCACTCCGCTCAATAATAAACCCCTTTTCTCCCAGGCTGTTGTCTGTCCATTTCAGGTTAATGTAAGTGTCGGTGTAGTCCGGTATTATTAGTGAATTTGGTCCGGTGGGCACATAATTATCCGACTTTGAATCATGAATATTTGTGTATTCAGCTATGGTATCGTCAAATGAACAGGAAACAATAGAGATACTGCATAAAATAATGAAAGCAAGACTTATATAATATTTAAGCATATTAGAAGTAATTAGTTAAGTTTAATTCTTAATCCCACCCGGTTGTTTTGAGTATCAATATCAAGAATTTTATGTAACTCAAGATTTGATCCATTTGAATGGAAAATTATTGCATCTGCTATATTAAGCAAATAAATACCCAGGGAAGCACTTAAAGCAATACCTTTTATTTTAGACAGTTTGTTGAGCTCCGAAGCTTTTGCTTCCATAAATCCCCTGAACTTTGCTGCATCCGGCTCGTTATCAGAAGCATCATATTGATTGCGGTATTCAATATATTCGTCAAATTTGTGCTTATGGCCCATGTCAGCCTTTACAAATACGGCACCGCAAATGATTGTCCCAAGCAGGTATGCTGATCCTTTTATTTCAGATTTATCAAAAAACTGTCCAAGCCCCGGGACTAAAGCCGAGAGCAGAATGTATTTCGGCGTGAAATAGTTATATTTAGCTCCCAATTCATAGTGAAAGCCACCTTCAATGTCAAAGTTTCCTGTAATAGGTCGATGAAAATTTTCAGGCAGAATATCCAGGCTGCGATTTCCTTTCTCAATCTTGTATTCGTTTTTCCCGATTTCCTGCACCAGGCTGCCATCAGCTTTTAACTGGCTAAGCTGCTGATCTTTCAAAGATATAATACTGTATTTCTTTTCCAGTTTGAAATGATATGTATATTTCACTGGGTCAACTTTAATAATTCTCTCAATGATATCGTTACTCCCACACATAATAGTCAGTTTATGTGATCCCTGAATAAGTTTTAGGCCAGATAACGGAGTCTCACCGAGAAGGCTACCGTCAACATAAACAGAAGCTTTTTGAGGATCTGAAGTAATGTTGAGTATACCATAATCACCATCCATTATAAAGAACAACTCCTGAGTGCCCATTACTGCGGCTAACGACTGCTGGCGTGTGCAACCATTTAACTCCACTTTTACATTGATGCCGGGGTTTCTGACATTTTCCTTCTTATAAGGTGTTTTCCCACAGTAATTGCCGTTTATAAATACTGAAGCCCCCTCAGGAAATGAATTGACGATTAACTGATTATCGCCTGGCTTTGACTGTGAGTAAATTGCAGAGCACACAAGGATAAAGTTGCAGATTGTAACTAAAAATATAAATTTTTTTATTTTTACCAATTGAGTGCAATTCTCCATAATAACTATTGTGACAGGACATTGAAATGACCGGCGCGCAAGATATTGAAATTCCAGTTTGAAATCAAGCAGATTAATCCATCAAAATATTTGCGAATATTATCCAAAGTTACATTTTATTGTGAGTCAATACTTATACTACACTTTCACTTAAAATAGATTCCATATAAAGAATATTTTTATTATTATTGCATGTCTTTCAACGAAATTTCTAATAACCTTATATAGTAAATAATGAAAAACTTTATTGCCCTACTATCACTTACACTGATTTTATTTAGTGCGTCATTAGCACAGGATATTCAAAAGCTGCGGGTTCTGACATACAATATTCATCACGGCCAGGGAATTGATGGTAAGATAGATATATCAAGAATTGGTGATCTCATTAAGGATAACAGAGCAGATCTGGCTGCGCTGCAGGAAGTCGACCGGGGTATTAAACGTTCAAATGAAATTGATATAATGAAGCAGCTTGCAGAACAAACCGGCATGTTTATGGCCTTCGGTAAGAATATTGATTTCCAGGGAGGAGATTACGGGAATGGGGTGCTTTCGAAGTTTATTATAGATACTGTGACAAACCTGCATTACAAAATGATTCGTGAAGGTGAGCAAAGAGGTATGCTCCAGACTGTTGTTGAAGTGAATGGCGGAAAGATCGTTTTTATTAACACGCATACCGGCGACAAAAATAATGAAATTGAAAAACTGATGAACGCAGATGAAATAGTAAATGTACTGAAAAAATATGAGGGGCTCCCAGTGATCTTATGCGGGGATTTCAATGACCGGCCCGGAAGCAAAATGCATGAGAGTCTTAAAGAATATTTTGTTGATATCCGTGAACTGCTGAATGATGATCCTGGTTATTCTTTCCCTTCGGTTAAACCGGATAGAAGGATAGATTACATTTATATATCAAAGGATAGCTTGATGAAATTGAAACCGCTCTCCATCAATGTTTTACAATCTGAAGCCTCGGATCATTTGCCGGTGATTGCAGAGTTTGAGGTCCTGAATAACAAATAGTACCGTGTGCAAATAAGTAATTTGACAGACAAGGAATTAAAATTGTTTTGGGCTGAATGATAAAAAAGTCCTGGCATAAGCCGGGACTTTTTTTTGTTGATTGGGGAAATCCAGATATATTTTATAAATTTCGTCCGACAGAATTAAATTGTTTTACATATCATGGCGGAGTTATTTTCAATGCAGAGAATGAAATATCTCTTTAACTATATCTTCTTGTATTTATTTATATGTCTTAGTTATTCCAATTCTGTTTATAATACCATATATGCCCAGGTCATACCTGAGCCCAAAATACAATTTTCACCCAAACAATATGTATGTTACAGGACAGAAACGGGGTTAAGTATTGATGGTAAATTGGATGAGGCAAGTTGGCAGAAGGCCTCATGGACCGAATTATTTGCTGATATTGAAGGCGGTAGTAAGCCGTCTCCAAGATTTAAGACCAGGGCTAAAATGCTCTGGGATGATAAATACCTGTATATTGCTGCTGAACTGGAGGAGCCTGATGTGTGGGCGACGTTAAGGCAGAGAGATACCCTTATTTACAATGATAACGCATTTGAAATATTCGTTGATCCTGATGGCGATACGCAAAATTATTATGAGTTCGAGATAAATGCTTTGAATACGGTCTGGGACCTTCTTATGACAAAACCCTACCGCATGGGAGGATCTTCTGTCAGCGCTTGGGACATTCAGGGACTGCAGACGGGCGTTGATGTTCAGGGGACATTAAATAATCCAAAAGATAAAGACCAGGGCTGGACAGTTGAAATTGCATTCCCCTGGAAGGTGATCACACAATGTGCCGGTCACAGGGGACTTCCTGAAAATGGGGAACAGTGGAGGCTTAATCTTGCAAGGGTGGAGTGGAATGCAGGCTGGTCAGGGAACAAATATGAAAAGAATGGTAAATGGCCCGAATACTGGTTATGGTCGCCTCATGGAATTTTTGACATGCATTACCCCGAAATGTGGGGCTATGTTCAGTTTTCAAAGAGTGTTGCAGGTGCCAGCCAGGAGAGCTTTATCCAGAGGCCAGCCGAATATGCAAAATGGGTATTAAGACAAATATTTTATAAAGAGAAATCTTATTATTCTGAGCATGGCCGGTATACCACGGAGCTAAACGATCTGAAAATAGGGACAATGGATGTTCCGGGATATAAATGGCCAGCGGTAATTGAAACCACTTCAACCTACTTTGAAATCTCTATAATGAGTTCTGATAAGAAAAACCAAATATTTATTTCCAACGACGGAAAAATCCGGGAGAAAACTTTATAAACAAAAGAGAGTTCTTGAAAATTCTTGATTATATCTGTTTACCGGATGTTATACTGGCTGAAGCGCTGCAGCCCAAGTACAACTCCGGTAATAGATGCCGGGGTTGTAAAATAGACTCTTGTACATAAGGTTGTGCTTAAACAAACATCATTAATGTAAAAATTGGTGACTTTCACTAATGACTGATTCATGCTTTGCTTCGGTTACTCACCTTTCTGATTTCCCTGGCAATTGGGCAGGAAGGGATGTGAGCTCCATCCAGGTATCCGGTACTCATCAGAAATTCATTTACAATTTCGCCGCCTGTGAATTTAAATGTCTTTTTAAATAGTTTGGTCCACTCATCTTTAGTCCGGGGATGATGGCGGTCCAGCCAATTTTTAAAAGAACCGTGTTCCTTTTGAAGCTCAAGAATTACATTGGCGTTGTGAATAGCAGCATCAATTTTCAAACGATTTCTTATTATCCCGGCGTCATTCAAAAGCCTGGCTCTATCTTCTTCTTTATAAGAAGCAACAGTTTTTATATCAAACTGATGAAATGCCTGCTGGAAATTTCTTTGTTTATTTAATATAGTTGTCCAGCTGAGACCGGCCTGGTTAATCTCCAGAACAAGCCTTTCAAACAATTCATTGTCGTCATAAATCGGAAAGCCATAGATTGTGTCGTGGTAAATACGGTGGACATTTGATGTATCCATGAGTTCAACCGCCTCACAATATGATTTGGGTTTCTCCATAATTGAACCATTCTAAAATATTAAACAAATTTGATAGATAAATTATGAAGATTTCCTATAATAAAAAATCCGGGCAATAAAAAAGCCCGGAATCGGATGATCCCGGGCTCTATTTTAAACTTACGGATAATTATTATGCTTCTTCGGCTACAGTTTCTTCTTCAGCCACTTTTGCAGCCCTGGATTCAACCTCAGCAATATATCTTTTAGTTGCTTCAGGCAGTTCCTGCCAGCCTTTCAGGGCCAAAAACATTCCGATTAATGCAAAGGGCATTAAGAATACCGGCCACCAGTGCCAGTTCCAGCTGGTTAAATATCCGAGGCTGAAAGACTGAATGCCTGAACCAAGATATACAAAGCCGTCAACTATACCTGAACATGTGGCAGTAGCTTTTCTTCCGCCAAAGTCTGCTGCAGCTGTACCCGACATCAAAGAGTGAATACCTGTAACTGCCATAACTATCAATACTGCGGAAGTACCTACGATCAGAGGTGAAGAAGTTAAAAATATGGCCATTACTCCCGCCATTATAAACATAAATGCCGATAAGAATACCACCGGTGGAGTTCTTCTTGAATGGAAGAAATGATCTGATACCAGACCTCCCAAAAAGCCGCCGATGATGCCGAAAACGCAGAGCAAAAGTCCCCAGTTAGTAAGGAAGAATTCTGCTCCGGGCTGCTTAACTTCCTTGGCAAAAATAAAATACCACTGCATTATGCCGTTCCTGAGCGCACCGGAGGTCAGTTCAATAAACGCAAAGGTAAGCATCAGCGGACTGCCAAAGACCTTCTTAAGCAGATCCTTTGCCGTATATTCCTCATCCATCTTACCGGATGAGGCATCATGCGTATCGAACGGAGGGAAACCGGCTTCCTCCGGATTATCTTTTATTAAAAACCAGTCCAGTATTGCCCAGAATAGCATTATGATGGCAGGGACATAAAACACTGCCCAAACTGCATCAATTGGCTGTGACTTTAGGGCAAAAACACTTTGCAGCAGAGAGCTCAGCCATGTTTCAGCGCCTGCGGAATGTACTTTGACCATATCAACAATGGCCTGTCCCCAGTCAAAAGCGAAATAAACACCAATAGAGATCAGTGAACCAAAGATTGCACCGAAAACACCCCGTTCTCTTACATGGAACCAGTATGCTTTTACTTTTATAATAGAAACAGCGCCGTAACTCTGAAAATACATATTCAATGAATAAAGGAAAGAAAAAATAGCTACCAATTTGCCGGTGTAGCGCCCGGTTAACACCATGTAAGTCAAAACTCCTAGTAAAATATTGGCAATTGAAGAGCCTACAGAGGAAATAATGATCCCGGCCTTACCCCCTATCTTATCCACCAGAGGGCCGTTGATCAGAAAAGAAACTGCATAAGTTATAGTTCCGGCTGCGAAGATCAGTCCAAAATCTTCCTTGGACATCAGCGTTCCCAGTGCATTTTTCGATACATTCAGATTATAGCGCCCCATATAAAGAAATGCGTAGGACATGCCCAGAGGAAACCAGTTGATAAATCTCCGGATCAAAAACCATTTGCCGTGTTTTAAAGGATTATTATAAAAATATAGAAAAATTATAAGTACAATACTCAACGTAACAATAACGATACCCATATCAATATCCGTCCTGTTGAATTTTTAGAGGAAAACTTGATGTAATAAGTGGCTTTTAAATGGCCAAGTAAAAATATGGCATTAAATTATTATTAGCAAGATTTTCGTTGGACTATTAAATAATCCCTCTGTTTACAGGCTGATTCGCCAAAAACCCGGTAAAGAAGGCATCTGAATGCCATAAATGGGAGGGATCACCCCAAAACTAATATAAGTATCACTAAAAGGGATCAATTCTGGCTTTTGAGTGCCATATTTTGGGCAGATGAAGACTACTCATTCCCCATTTATTTATGGTTTGGGGAAATAATGCTATGCTGGTTATTGACATTAACAGGATTAATTCCAAAGTTTCGTAGTGCAATTCCAAGTAATCTGAAGATATATTGACTGTTCAATTAATGCTGAAAAGAAGACAATTAAGTGCCCATCGCAATCTCATCCTGGCCTGATTCCGATCTTTGCCAAAGAAATTTAATTAATGCGGGGTAATAAACAGTTAAAAGAATTGCGTGATTTGAGAAAATTTCAGGAGAATTATTATGGTTAGCTATCTTTATGGATCTTTACTAGTTATAATTCAATTATTAGCTGTAATTGTAACATTATATCTGTTCATTTCCAGATTTCAGAAAGATGAAGGAAGCAGTTTCAGGACACGTTTCGGAAACATTTTTCAACAATTCAAATCTGCCAGAAAAGTAGTTCTGGTTGCCCCTTTTTTATTAATTTTACTTCTGTTCGCCTTTGACGGGTATATAATGGTAAAATTTCTTGAACAAAAAGATGCCGATCAGGTAATGGATTTTTTGCTTTTAGATAAAATGCACAGGAATGCCGATGATCTGTTAAATGATCTTTCCAAAGAAGTGAAGAACTTTACCGACAATCATCCGGAGTTCAACGTAAAATACAAAGTTGAAAAGCAGTCAAAGCCATCGTATGAAGACATGGTGGTCGATCAGGCTTTCCAGGTAGTCCTTTATGCTGAACGGAAGGAAATATCACAGGATCCTGAGTTAAAGAAAATTAATATTATGTTAGATAACATTGATGACCTGCGAAAGGAAATGGCAAGGATAGAAAGTACACTGTCAAACCCAATTAAGGTTCAGAAAGGCGAAACGCACCGGTTAATATGCCAGCGTTATTTAAAAGATGATGCAAAACTTGACGACAAACAGATTAAATCAATTCTGAACAGAACCGCATTATTTAGCAGCCTGATCCCAAAATTTTACGTGTATAACTTATATAAGGATGGGGTGTTTTTGACAACAGTTACTCAGGGTGAAGCTTCCTTATCTCCAATGACGGTAAGCAGGCTGTCTCAGAGAAGAATGATGAGTAATGTTGTTAAGGAAAATAATGAACTGAAAGTTTCTTTGGATTCACTAAGATCAGCATACAAGATCGGTCTTGAAAGTACTGAACAATAATTAGTTTCACTCACGGGCATTTGGTGGCATGGAAACTCAAAATAAACAGAAAGTGAAATACCAGAAATAAAACCAGTTGAATTCAAATTTCCTTTCCCGGAAGGAGTACTCCCGAATGACGTTAGTACTCCTCTGGTAAACTTCTAAAATCCCCCGCAGATTAACTATCGATTAAGATAAAATAAATTACTTACGCCTGTCCAGGTAAACTATTCCATTCAGATGATCTATTTCGTGCTGAAAGATTATTGCTGTAAATCCTTCTATCATTTCAATATTATGCGAATTATCGGGTCTAAGATATTCCAGGAGAATTGCATAAGAACGGGTTCGGGTGGTGTCTCTCATCCCCGGAACAGAAAGGCATCCCTCTACCCATTGTAATTTTTGTTTTGTATACTTAGTGATCTTAGGATTGAGATATACTTCAAAAGGATTTCCCGGCTTATCATAGCGCTGTACCCAGATAATATTTTTTAATATGCCCACCTGAGGTGCCGCGATACCCACTCCTGCAGTGAGACTATCATTGACAGTAGTGTACATTCTTTTTATAAGGTTTTGAAGTATGTTGTCTTTGGGATCAGCAATGACGTCTTCAGATTTCATCCTCAGCAGCAGCGAGTCTTTCTTATTGAATAAACTAAGAACGCGCATTGGAGCAGCTGAATCAGCTGACATAACCAACTCTTTCTGTTCAGATGAGAAGTGATTTTCTTTACTGATATCCCTGGTACCTGCACATCCGGCGATAAAAAAGACAAAAGCGAAAAGTATTAATGAATTTTTCATGTCCCAAAATGCAGGAATATTTTTAATAATTCAAATATTATTGAGCCCAATAGCCCGGATCGGTAAATCTGAGGCATTCTCCGTCTTAGAATTTACGGGCGGGTTTAAATATTTATTGGATTTTCAAGGCAAGGTAAAGAGCTTGGGATTATTTGATAATATGAAAACAAAAGGATAAAGCAGAAGATTATCCTGACAATAGAAGAAGACTTAAACCTTAATTATATCTTAAGTCTTTTTCTCAACAATGGATAGCTCAAAAACATAATCTAATCAGCTATTGGTTGTGATTCATTTCATTCCCGGACAAATATCCATTGCAGAACCAATCTGAAACCCTGAGCAGACTTGTTCGGATCAGCATACCGAACCGCTTGCCGGTTATCTTGATTCCAAATAATATAAATAGCAAATGACTTAGGCTCATGTTTTTTATTCTTATATTTCGAAATTACAGAAATAATGCGGATCAGAAGTTCCAACTTATTCTTACCGGGAAGAGGACTGTTTATCCGGATCTTCTTTTTACAATATTCCGTTTATGGAATATATCTTACTTAACTCCACAGATTCAAAAATGCATTACACACCAATTAAAGATATGCTTAATTCCCATTTGATTACCTTAATTGTTCCTGCATGCTCTTTCTTGTACCCTTTTAATGCACTGTCGCTGTATATAATAATGTGTTCCTGAATATATACATAATATCTGACTAATAAAATGGATTTCTCTGCTCCGGTATTAGGCTTAGGATATCTGCAGTAACGGCAAATGTTTTATCTATATACACTTAGGTAAGTTCCGAATACTGCATATTTCCAATATTTGTCAAATATTATAATAAATAATGGCTGAATTTCTCAAAAATCTGCTGGACTCTACCTGCCTTTATAAATCCCATTTAGAGGCTTTTCCCTTACTTAAGAAGCAATAGTTTTTTTGAATCCCTGAACTGACCAGCCTGGATTGTATAAAGGTACACACCACTTGGCAGATTTGCGGCATTTAACTGCACTGAATGTAATCCTGCTGATTGAAATTCATTTACCAATATTGAGATTTCTTTTCCAAGCATGTCATAAATAGTGAGCTTTACATCTTTTCCTTCAGGAATCAGATAGCTGATTACTGTAGATGGATTGAAGGGATTGGGACAATTCTGATGAAGCTTAAATTCCATTGGAGAATCTACCACAACAGAAACCGCATCATAGCATTTATATGACCCATCGGCATCAATTTGTTTCAGTCTGTACTGTATTTTACCTGTGGGAGGATTATCATCAGTAAAAGAATATTCCTGTGGATGATTGCTATTGCCATGGCCCTGAATAAATCCAATATCCTGCCAGCTATCATTTGAAGGCAGAGAACCTGAAGCTGATCTCTGAATCTCGAAGCCATAATTATTAACTTCGGTTGCAGTTGTCCAGTTAAGAAGAACAACATGATTATTAACTCTTGCGTCAAAAAAAGTTAACTCAACAGGCAGAGATACCTCTCCAGATATCCATACGGGTCCATTTACAAGAGTACCCTGATTACCATTAATGCTGTTATCTGTCAATAGCGTACCGCTGCCGTTGGACATTTTATAGTAAGCAATTAAGCCGCTCTCATTTCCATCAAGCTCCGTATTCATGTTTGCGCTGATCTCGCTGGCAGAACGGGCAACGTTCCATATCCTTATTTCATCCAGCTTTCCCTGGAAAGAATAATAATTTCCCGTTCGTATACCTATTCTAAGGGGTTCAGCAGAGTGAATAATTGAGGTGTTTACTCCATTATCCCCACGATTTGTCAGATTTTTTTCAACACCGTTAATATAACATTTATAAAGACTGATTGAAGGATCATAAACAAAAGCAACATGATACCAGATGCCGGATTGAAAAATATCCGAATCGGTATCTAAATATACCCTTGTTGTAGGGATAAACCTAAGTGCATGATTACCGCTGCCACCTCCGGTGTGAATTTCCAGTTCTTCCATTGATTTGCCAATCAGAAAATCTACGTCATCGGCAGCTGTCGTATTTTCCCATAGCATCCACATTTCTATAGTTACTTTAGAAACATTGAAGACGTCATTATGCGGTATGGATACATAATCATCAACTCCATCTAACCTGAGTGCATAGTTACCCACCTGAGCAAACATAACAGGAGATAACAATAAAAGAAAAACTACAGAGAAATATGTTCTTACTTTAGTCATTTACCCGCCCAAATTCGTGAAATTAATATTTTTTTACAGCCAAGAGGTCCCAATATATTAAAAAGGGAGGGTTTGTTCAAATATTGGGAAAGAAATTTAACGTTTCTGAAGTGAGCAGGCATTAACAGAAAATGCAGAGGTAAAAGAATTTAACTATATCAAATCAGCCGGCACGTGTTGAACGGTTGGGGCAAGCTGTCGTATCCATTTGCGGGAGAGAACAGAAATAAATAGTGTGCCCATACTTACTGCACAAAGGGTGAAAATAAAGGCAGCCCAGCCGTAGTTATGCATGATTATTCCTGAACTTGTTCCAAGCAGGCTTGAGCCAGCGTAATAAAATAAGAGATACAGTGAAATAGAAACCGGTCTGTCAGTGTAAGAATACTGCGCTACAATTTTACTTGCTGTTGTATGAGCACCGAAAAAGCTTATCGTAAAAATACCGAGTCCGAGTATGACCCAAATAAGGTTTGGTGCAAGCATGAGCAGAAGTCCTGCCAGTAACAATGCAACCATAGCAGGTAATATCCTTTGTGAGCTGAATTTATCGGACAATATTCCCGCCGACATGGATCCTGCGGAACCGGCTAAGTACATAAGGTAAAGTGAAGCCAGTATTTCATGTGGTAAAAAGAAAGGAGCAGACTCCATCCGGAATGCGAGATAATTATATATGCTTACAAAACTTCCGAGTATAAGCGCTGCAAGGATGTACATGGAGAGCAATAGCGGGTTATGCAAATGTATGCTCATTGCTTTTAACTTTTTAACGGCATCAGTCTTATATGGCCTGAAATGCTTTGAAGCCGGTGCTTCAATTACAAAAAGAAGTCCGAATATAAAACATATCACGCCGATGGTGCCTGTTGCCCATCTCCAGGAAAGCCAGCCGGTAATTAGTGTTGCAACTATGCGTCCGCTCATGCCGCCAATTGCATTGCCTGTTATATAAAGGCTGGTAGCCTTGCCCAATGCCGAAGGATGAATTTCTTCAGCTATATATGTCATGGCGACCGAAGCTGAACCTGAGAGGAGAAATCCCTTGAGCATATTGATGATTACAAGAATATGGAACACGGGTACAAAAGAAGAGAGGACAGTCAGGATAGAGGAGCAAATAAGCGCAAGACCAATAAGCCGTTTACGCGAGATTCTGTCTGCAAACAAGGCGCCGGCAAATAACCCAGCTGCTATGCCTATAGTTGAAAAAGAAACAGTCAGACTGCTTTCAGCAGGATTAATTGAGAATTCCCTGCCTATTGCAGGGAGTATGGGCTGAAACAGATAGAGCTGCATGAAACAGGAAAGTCCTGAAAGGAACATTCCCCTTGTAATTTTGTTAAATTCTTTACTGTCCTTTGTTACTCTTTTGTCTTCCGGATCATCAAATCCCTTCATCATCAAAACCAATTAACCTTTAATAAACAAAATCAGAACTCAAGCAGCCTGTATTGGATACTCAAATAAATTAGATTACAAACGTACATTTTTTTCTAATAAAATGTCAATTTTTAGTTAATAATTAAACTAACAATGAATTCCATTCCGGCATATCAACCTTTAGATTACTATCTGTTCCTCCGGTATTGACCATTGAAGCAGGTGCAAATAACCGTACCCGAATTTTTTCTTCAGGAGGATGCTCAGTTCCATAAGGATTGAAAGTACTATTTCACAAGCAATAATTTTTTCGAACACCTGAACTGTCCTGCCTGAATAGTATAAATATACATTCCGCTGGGCAGGGAAGAGGCATTAAACTGAATATTGTATTCTCCGGCGCTCTGCTCTTTATTCACAAGGGTAGATACTTCATGGCCAAGTATATCATATATTTTTAGTTCTACATAAGATTGAACTGGTATTGAATAATTTATAAGTGTTGTTGGATTAAACGGATTTGGGTAATTCTGTGCAAGCCGGAATTCGCCTGGGAATTCGGCTATGTCATTTTTTACACCAGTAACTGGTGTGGCATTAAGCTTGAAATAATAGGGGAACATCCAGCTGTAAATTTCTGGCCGGGCCATTATTTCCAAATAGTATCTCCCTTTGGGAAGGGTAACTATAGTATCTATCCTGCTAAGAGTATTAGAATATTTGATAAACTTCCGGACATAGGAGGAATCGTAAATAGAAACAGCTAATTGCGGGGTTGAAATATTCCCTAAATAAATGCTTAAATTACTGTTAACATTCATATCAAAGTAAAAAACATCGTGATCTTCTGAAGAAGAAGCCGCCATATTTTGTGATGTTATAGATCCGTAGTACATGGAGTCCATACCAACGCGGTATGCCTGCTTGAACGAGGAAGGTTCGTCAAGACCTTTCACAGCTGCCATTACATTATCAGGAAGATATTCATGTGTTTCCTTAACAAGGAACGTGTCTGCATTAATCTTGTAATAATTGTTTAAGTTGGCACTCGATATACCAACAGAGCCGTCACCGGATAATCCGCCTGTTCCAATAATACATGAGTATGCGATATCAGAGGGCATAGTTTTCTGATTAAGCCCTGTAATATTATCTCCCACAACGCCATTACAATTCACATCGACATTGTAATATCCCATCGAGCTTAAGCTCTTTTCATTTCCATTAAAGAGAAAAACTCCGGCTGAGTCGTTTGAATACGAAAAACGCAGGTCTCTGATGGCTTCAGAATATTCATCGGCAACTCCCTCAAAGCCATAAGTCCAGCCATCGCTTCCGCCATGCGGTGTCCCGATCGTTAAGACCTTTGCAACATGATGCTCTCCGTCCGGCTGCCAGTTTAAGGAATTTTGGAGATATTCACGAGCTGCCAGGCCTCCCATACAATAACCGACAAGAATTACCTTCCCAGCTTTGGTCTTATCTAAAACATGCTTAACGGCTGACTGCAATGCCTTACCCTGTTTGTAAATTGCCGACTGGTTACTTTCAACAATATTGTTATAAACTTTTCCATCGGGATTTACGTCGAAATTTACAGAGTAATAGTCCCCAACATCAAGAACATATTGCAGAGTAAAATCGTGAAGGTCCTTTTCCAAAACAGATGTTTCAAATATTCCATCAGAGTTTAAGCAATAATCCATTCTTCCTCCATATTTCAATCCATAATGGTCAAGCTGTGAAAATACATTGCTCCAGGACTTGTCGCTACCAGTAAGACCGTGAATGAGGATGATCGGATACGGAATGTGGCGTATAAAATTAATAGTACTTGAAATTGATAACTGACCATTACGGGCATAAAAATCATTTGTCTCATCTGATTCAGTTACTTCATTGTATGGATCAACGAGCCAGCCAATATTATAATATCCTAAATTTATCGAAGGCGGAACCGGAATAATTATTTGTTTTAATTCACTTAGAGCACCAGGGGCTATAGGTTCTACCGAAACACACCCGATGCAGGTACCATTTGCAATAGTTTTCGATTTTGACAAGTAAAATGAAACGTGGCTTTTGGTTGAGTTTGCGCTACCCGTATTTTGAACCGTTACACTTATAGTAAGTAAATTACCACGCAACATCGAACTGGGGGAAAAAGCTCCTGTAGATACAACAAGATTAGGAAGTTGAGCAAACAAAGTTGAGCTAAATAATAAAAGTAATAAAATGGCGGATTTCATAAACACCCTATGGTTTGTTGTATTTATTCTGAGATTTCTATTGCGAATTACCTGTACCCACATAAAACCTAACCAATGTGGAAAATAGCTAAATTTCGCATAATTCCGAAGGTTTATTTTAGTTTTTCTCTTCTGGGAAAGTCAGTTGAAATATCTCCGGATTCTTAATGCCGGGCTTTGAGCAGGGGCAAAAGGAACTATCATTCCGGATTACTTTGTTCATCTTATTATACAATAAAAGAGGGTCATACATGAGAAAATTAAAGCTGCAGGTACAAATGTCTTTGGATGGTTTTATAGCAGGTCCGAATGGAGAGATGGACTGGCTTGTTTGGAACTGGGATGATGATCTGAAAAAATATGTCACTCAAATAACAGTGCCCGTGGACTGCATTATACTTGGACGAAAGCTGGCGGAGGGTTTCATTCCTGCGTGGGCATCAAGAGCAGCAAATCCTGAATCCAGTTCTGAGGATATTGGCGGTATCCGAAAGATGAATGAAACTCCTAAAATCGTCTTTTCCAAAACTCTTACAGAAAGCCAATGGCCCAATACAACTCTGGCAAAAGGTGACATTGTAGAAGAAATCAGGAATCTGAAACAACAGTCCGGCAGCGACATTATTGCATACGGAGGTGCTGAGTTTGTTTCAAATCTGCTCCGGCATGGGTTGATTGATGAATATTTTCTTTTCATCAATCCGGTAGTTATCAAAGAAGGCATGTCGATTTTCAATAAAATAGAACAAAGGCTAAATCTTAAGCTGGTGGAGGCGCGTTCTTTTAATTGCGGTGTTGCTGTAATTAGGTATCAATCCAACTAACTATTCTATAAATAAAACAGAATTTATTTCATCGTAAATGGACCTGGCAGAATTCGAACGGTTCCTCTGCCAGGTCTATATAGAATAATTCAAGCGTTACTGCACAACTATTTCATCAGCAGAAGCTTCCTGCTTTCCTTAAACGCCCCAGCATGTATTGTGTACATATACACTCCGCTGGGCAGGAAAGATGCATTAAACTCAACCGAATGTTGTCCAGCCTGTTTTACTTCATTTACAATGGTTGCTATTTCACTTCCCAGGAGGTTGTATATTTTAAGACTTACAAATTCCTGGTCCGGAATTGTATAGCTGATTCTGGTTGAAGGGTTAAAAGGATTAGGATAATTCTGTGAAAGTGAATATGAATGAATAACTCCATCCTGTAAACCGTTATTAACACCCGTGTGAGTATCTGAATAGACAGATAATCCTCTGTTAAAGGTCCCAATCCATTTAGAGCCATTTCTATCAGGAACAATTGTTGTGATGTAGTTGCCTGCAATGGCTGAATTCGATGTATCCATGATGGTCCAGACCGAAGCGCTTAATTTGTTTAAGCCTCCGGTTTCTGTCCCAATCCATTTCTGATTCTGTGCATCAATGTAAACAGTGCGGACATAATTACTTTTCAGCCCGGAGTTTGAGGTATTGTATATATCGCAGGTTGTACCGGCATGTTGTACAATCCCCTGACCCTTAGTCCCTACCCACATAATTCCTTTCTTGTCGAAACTTACTGAGAGAACGTTATTACCGGGAAGAGGGGAGTTGTCCTTATTATAGATAGTCCAGTTATTTCCATCAAACATTGCCAGTCCGTTATCAGTACCAAACCATATTTCATCTTTACTATCAACAGCAATGCAGTTTACATAATTGCTGGGAAGGGGTGAGTTGATCTTATTATAAAACGTCCAGTTGGTGCCATCAAACTTTGCCACACCACCATATACCATTCCTGCCCATTTGTTTCCCTGTTTATCAATTGCAACCGAAGTAACCGTTCTGTAGGGCAAAGGTGATTTAATGGTGTCATATACTGTCCAGTTTGTCCCATCAAATCTTACCAGTCCCAGGCAGTAGGTCGCGATCCACACAATATTCTGTCCTTCGATAGCAACTCCAAGGGGATGAGGACATGTAAGTGCGGAATTTGATTTATCATATATACTCCAGTTACTTCCGTCAATTTTTACGAGCCCTTTTTCAGCTACGATCCATTTAACGCCAAAAGAATCGACAGCAATACCATTTACCTGGTTACTGGGCAGTTTGGAATTGGAGCTATTGAATGTAACCCATTGATTATCCTGGCAAAAAGCACTGGTCGTGACAAGAATTAAGAAGCAGAAACATAATATTTTCATATAATCCCCTCATGTTTTAATTGTTATTTCAGCATCATCATTTTTAAAACCTTTTGTAATAATTTCCCATTCATTGTCAGGGCTTCCAGTCTGCACAAATAAGTCCCGCTTGCAGCCTGTTCATTATTCGAATCTTTTCCATCCCATACTACATTCTGATATCCTGCTGACTGCGAATTGAAACTGAATATTTTTATAGTCATGCCTAAAAGATTGTAGATTGTCAGTTTAACATCGGACATCTCCGGTAATGAGTATCTTATGGTGGTAGCCGGATTGAACGGGTTGGGAAAATTCTGAACGAGCATAAAATCTTTTATTTCAGAAACCGGATCATTTACCCCTGTAATTACGGCTGATGCAATGTTGCTGTAATCTGATTCCTCCCCGTTGGCAACAGCCTTCAATCTGTACTGGTAGTTTCCCTGGACTGTGAGATTGGAATCTATAAATAAGAGACTGTTTGCCTGGAGAGTATCCAGTACCATGAAACCGGATCCGGAGTTCCTTTCTACCACATATCCGGTCTCGCTTACCGAGTTGTCCCTCCACGTTAGTTTTATTTTATAGTTGCCTGCTACTGTAGCCTTCAGGTTGTCGGGTGCATTGAAAATTGTAGTGAAATGCCATACAGGCGACCATTTGGTTCTGGCTTCGGAATTAAGCCCCTGGACCTTCCAGTAATATTGCCTGAAGTCCGCCAGGCCTTTTATTTCTTTTACGGTATCAGTTAAAGTAGAATCCTTAATAAAAGGATGGAGGAACGTACTGTCAGAGGCTATTACAAGATTATATCTTGTGCACCAGGCGCCCTTTCTCCAGCTGAGTTTTGAATTAAGCGGCTGCTTGTAAGAGTTGTCTGCCGGTTTAAGCTGAACAGGTACTGACATTGTGGCAATCTGGAATTTTCCGCTTGTCAATCCTTTTAACTGAGAATTGGATATTGATTCTACTATAATCATGCATGAGGAAGACGGGATATCAGGCACAATGATTTCTTCGGAGCCGTCATTTGCCGTATTCAAGGCAAGATTAACAGGAAAGGTCGAACCCCCGTCGGTGGAAAGTTTTATATTCACATTTCCCGGGACATTGCTGGTGGACCATGTGATTATCTGTTTGCTGCCACTTATCCAGTTTGTGCCATTCTGAGGCTGCGAAACAACAATAATGGGAGGAATATCCACGCCATTCTCATTGAAAACGGACAAGCCGCCATGGTATGTCCCGATCCATTTATTTCCAAGTTTATCAATTGCTATTGATCTTACATACTTATCGGCCAGTCCTGAATTTGCCGTATCATATATCGTCCATTGAGTGCCTGAGAATTTTGCTATTCCGGTGCTGTCCATTCCCAGCCATTTTGTTTGCTGCTTATCTATGGTAACACAGTAGACCCAGTTATCGTGCAGAAGTGTCCTGGCCTTGTCAAATTTTGTAAAAGTGGTATCATGCAGTCTGAAAACACCGCAGGAATAAGAGGCTATCCATTTATCATTCTGATTATCGATCGCAATAGAAAGGGATGCATTGCATGAAAGTCCTGAATTATATTTATTCTTGATTTCCCAATTTGTCCCATCATACCTTACCAGACCGCCCCCATTGGTACCAATCCAGGTATTTCCCGATGTATCGGCGGCCAGAGCATAGATATAATTTACAGGAAGAGGTGAGTTGGAGGTATTGTATAAAGTCCAATTATCCCCATCAATTTTTATGAGTCCCTGATCACCGGTTCCAATCCACTTTACACCTTTGGGGTCAATAACAAATGAGGCTACCCAATTGCTTGGCAAAATTGAATTAGACGTATTCCAGTTAGTCCAGTTAACCCCGTCAAACTTAAACAGTCCCCCGTACCTTGTCCCGACCCACTTGTTATTCTCCTCATCGACAAAAATTACCCGGACAAAATTATTACTCAGACCGGAATTGCTCGCAGTAAACGTGCTCCAATGGGTACCATCGAATTTTGCGAGTCCATATCCATCGGTCCCTATCCATTTTACGTCCTGCTTATCTATTGCAACTGCATAGATGCTGTTGTTGGGCAGGCGTGAATTGGCACTGTTAAAAGTGATCCATTGTGTGCTTTGAGAGAAAAGGAAATTGTTTAGCAGAAAGAAAAGAGATAGTAACGTCTTATTCATGCGGATACCTCTGTTAATGATACAATATGACATTTAATAAGATGTGCAGGTACTTATATTTAATCATATAATTTGTCCTAATAAACACAAGGTACAAAGAAGGATCTACTTAGGTTTTTATTAAAATAATCGGGAGAGGGATCTCCTTTTATTTATCATATTAATTGTAATCCCATTATTAGCCCCGGATTTTTAATTTGAGTTCAATACTGAAACAAGGGCTCTTTTCCGCAGCATAAGTAATCAGAACTCTTTTGAAATTTGCTGAATGGAAATCCTTCCTTATATTTGTTTAAAAATTATGGGGATTATGTGAAACTAAGCGATCACCGGAAGGTACTAGTTATTATTTTCCTATTGGCAATCTCCACTGTGCATTTTCCGCAGTCAGTAAAGCTGGTTAAAGAAATAAAAGCACACGCCGGGAAAATAAATTCGATTTCGTTGAGTCCGGACGGAAAATTCCTGCTAAGCGAATGTGAAGACGGAAAAATGAAGCTATGGCGTACAAAAGATGGGAGTCTGTACAGAACAATAGATTTTTGCGGACCGGCTGCCTTTTCAGGTGATAGTAAACTAATTGTCTGTTCCGGTACAAATAAAGAGATAAAGATATGGAACATTGCTTCAAATGATGAAGGGGCTTCATTAGGAAAGCTGATCGATTACAGCCGGTGTATTGCCTTTTCACCCGATGGGAAATTCATAGTTGAAGCTAGCTTCGGAGAGCTGAAATATCTGGACACAAAGTCCGGAAGAACTGAAAGAACAATCTCAGGCCATGCAGGGTGGATCCGTGCCATGGATTTCTCACCTGACGGAAGAAGCCTTGCAACTGCTTCCTCAGATAAGGAAATAATCATCTGGGATGCTGAATCAGGAAAGCAGGCAAGAAAAATTGCTGCACATGATTTTGGTATATATTCACTCAGCTACTCTCCCCAAGAAAATATACTCGTCTCCGGCAGTGCCGATTCAACAATCAAAATATGGAATGCGGAAACCGGCGGTATGATCGCAGTACTAAGGGGCCATAAAGGCATTGTCTATTCGGTCGCTTTTACTTCCAGCGGGAAATACCTGGCAAGCTGTGGTTCTGACAGAACAATAAAAATATGGGAAGTCCCGTCGGGCAAAGAAATATTTTCATGGATAGCTTCGGATGACTTAATAAAATCTGTATGCTTCTCAAAAGACTCAGAATATATCCTGTCTTCCGGTTATGATGGGAAAATTAAATTCTGGAAGTTGAAAAATATAATAAAGTAATGAGCATGAGGCCGAAATATGAAGAGTTTTAGTTTCGCTATTTTCCTATCAGTATTTGGAATATTTTCAATTATCATAAGGGCGCAGGATGGGGAAATATCCTCCGGAGCAATTATAAGGACCGATACGACCCAAAAGGAAATACATCTGATCTTTACAGGGCATCATTTTGCAGATGGGGGACAAACGATAAGAGAAATATTGAAAAAGCATAAGGTTAAAGCTTCCTTTTTTTTCACGGGAGACTTCTATAGGAATCCTGATTTCAGCAGCATAATAAAGGGCCTTAAAAAGGATGGTCATTATCTTGGGGGGCATTCTGATAATCACATAATGTATGTTTCTCCTGAGAGCACAAAATCAACCATAGTTACAAGAGAAGAATTCAGGATTGATCTAAAGAATAACTACGCTGCAATGAAAAGGTTTGGTATTAACCGGAGAGATGCTTACATATACCTTTCTCCTTTTGAAAGGTACAACCAGGAAACAGCTGATTGGGTAAAGGCAGAAGGTTTAACATTAATTAACTTTACTCCCGGAACATTATCTAATGAAGATTATTCAATACCATCAATGGGTAATGGATATGTTAACAGCGATAAGATATATGAAAGTATTATCAAATATGAGCAGGGATCTGAAGTTGGGTTAAACGGATTCATTCTCCTGACACATATTGGAACCGTACCCGAAAGAACCGACAAATTTTATTTCAAACTTGATAAATTGATTTCCGGTCTGGAAGCCAAAGGTTATAAGTTTACAAAATTACACTTTAATACTCCGGCTGTCAGGAAATAGAGATCTTTCAATAAAAAATCAGGAGCAGGTTTTGAATAATGATAGTTGTTACTTATCCAGTTGAATATATATATTTACTCCCTGTATATCAGTACATCCAGCCGAATTAATTCAGGAATTTGAATATGAATACCCTAGCTAAAAACAAATACGATCTTGATACTCCCTGCCTGGTCCTTGACCTGGATATTCTTGAAGGAAATCTTAAAAGAGTGCAGTCCATTGCAGCTTCAGCCGGCAAGGCCCTGCGCCCTCATGCCAAAACACATAAGTGTTCATCCCTGGCAAAAATGCAGATTGAGCATGGAGCTATTGGCATCTGTGCTGCCAAGGTATCCGAAGCAGAGGCTTTGGCTCAAGCAGGTATTGAAGGTATTCTGGTAACCGGACCGGTTTCAACGCGGCAAAAAATGGAAAAACTGGCGGATATACTTGCCATTACTCCCAAAATCACGGTTGCAGTTGATCATCCCGGGTGTATAAAGCTTTTAAGTCAGGTGCTGCAGGAACGGAAACTATCGATTGATGTACTGCTTGATATAAATATCGGACAGAACCGCACGGGTGTTGATCCTGAAAATGCTCCCGGGATTGCAGACTACATTACTTCATTTAAGAATCTTAATCTGAGGGGAATTCAGGCTTACGCCGGTCATGTCCAGCATATAGCAGATTATGATCAGAGAAAGAATACATCCCACAAATGCCTTGAAAAGGCTGTAGATGTCTTCCGCATCTTACAAAAAAAACATGAAAAATTTAATATTTTCAGCACTTCAGGTTCCGGGACATTTGCTATCGATTCCTCCATTCCCGAGGTGACAGAATTCCAGGTGGGATCCTATGTCAGCATGGATGCCGAATATCTTTCAGTTGAACAGACTATGATTAATGATGAATTCTCCCCATGGAATTCAGCACTGCACCTTCTGACAAGCGTCGTCAGTGCAAATCAGCGCGGTTTTGTTACAGTTGATGCAGGGTTAAAGTCGCTTTATAAAGACGGAGGCATTCCGGTTGTTGTTTCGCCTGAATATTCAGAATTGAAATATGACTGGTTCGGTGATGAATACGGCAAGATAATTTCAGAGACCAATGCTGGTCTTCCGCCAATTGGTAAGGTCATTGAGCTTATAGTATCACACTGCGATCCAACAATAAATCTTTTCGATCACTTTTACCTCACGCGGGGTTTAGAAGTAGTTGGCAGGTGGGAAATAGATCTAAGGGGCTGCAGCCGTTGATCTTATTATTCCTGTTTGGAAGAATCTTAATCCGGGAGAAAAATTAAAACTTTTATTCTCATTTTCTCCCGGAGTAATTTTTTATATGTAACACAGGATAAACCCGGTTACATTGCTAAGGTTATACCAGCTGAAATATAAGGGAAATAACCTACACGGATTTGCGCTGCATATTTTGGTGTGAACCAGTAATTAAGACCAGCTTGTGCTGACCATATAAAACCACCTGAGGATGCACTGCCGCTCCAGCTGTTGTAACCAGAAATATACTCTGCAGAACTAGATGCAATATCGTATCCCAAAGTTAACCCGGCAAAAGGATCCAATTTGTCACCTGGTAAGAAATGGTAGTTAGCCTGAGCTGCAATGATGATGTTTGAATATTTCCATTTACCAACTATAAAATCTTCCGAAGTTGAAGAATATGCGGCAAATGCACCGATCTGAATATTTTTCTCATAATTAAAGAAGTTGTATTCAATTCCAATTGGAAGGCCGCCTGTACCGGATAACCCGCCGCCGCCGACTCCAATAAATGCTCCGCCTGTATTTTTACCAACCTGATACTGGCCAAATACCAGTGATGACACAAAAAACATAATACTGAGTAATAATACCTTCTTCATCCAGATCCCCTTTTTTTTGAAATGGTTAAGTGAATTAAAAAAACAAAATCGGTGAATAAGATAGTTATCTCTTAATTAAAATTCAAACTATTTAAATATAAACCAGGGAATATCAACCCGATCAGACATTTTCTTCTTTTGTGCTTTAAGTGTTGAGGAGAGGCAGGGATCTCCGGGGGCTAAACCATTAAGGACTGCGCAAGGGAATATCCTGCGTTTCATGCAGTCCTGCTATTGTGATGATTGTGCTGCATTTGGGTATGATGATCTATTCAAATGATTTCTGTGTTCAAATTATCTCCTTCCTTTTTTATAAGATTTTTATATCTTTGAAAGGCTTAAATAATGAGTAATTGATAAAAAAGGATTACGATTCCAAAATGATTTTAACATGTAATATAGGCAAAGAATTCAAAGAGAAGTTAGCATTGCAATACAGTGCTATCGGACTATATCATGATAATGATAAACCGCAGGATGCGCTGGAGTTAAAAAAGCCCGGGCAGGGCTGTGTAATGCCCTTCATATTTCAAAGTGCAAAAGGAAAAACATTTGCCTTCAGTGAGAACACAATGGGATTTCCGTGCTCCGCATTCTACTTCGGATACAAGGATTGGATTTTCCCGGGCATAGAGTACTTTCTTTCATCCGGTCCATTTACCGGAAGGGAGTGTGAGAGGTTCGTAAAGACTCCGGAGCTTACGAAGCAGTACCTTGAAGGCATTAGGATGGAAAAGAAAACTGAAGGGTATACAATAATAAAGCCACTTGAGAATTTTACTGAAAATGAAGTTCCTGAAGTTGTGATCTTCTTTGCAAATGCAGATCAGATCAGTGCTCTTGTCTTTCTTGCCTACTATGATGCTCCTGAGAGCACAGACCGGGTAATCACAAGGTTTGCCTCAGCCTGTGCCTCGACTGTTATGCTGCCGCTACAGTATGGTTTGAAGAGTGAGGATAAAGCTGTCTGGGGAATGCATGATATTTCAGCACGTGCGAAACTGCCAAAGGATCTTATGACATTTGCATTGCCGTTTAACTTTCTTAAGAGGATCTATGAAAACCTGAATGAAAGTTTCCTCACAACTCACCAGTGGGATGTAATTCATAATAGAATTGTTAAAGAAGATAAGCAGGGGGAACAATCCTTATCATAAGTTAGGATCACTCAAATAGAAATCCATTCAGTCACTTAACTTTAATTAAAAGGGGAGTAAGTAAAGTTGAAATCTGTTTCGCCTTTTTTTTGCATTGTCCTGTGCTTTGCATTATTTAACTCTTCTGTTTATACGCAATCATCAAACAAAAATCTGAAGCAGGCAGATAAAAAGATAAAGCTTACCAAATATGTAAATCCTTTTATCGGAACAGATGAAATGGGGCATACTTTTCCAGGAGCATGTGTGCCATTTGGCATGGTTCAGCTAAGTCCGGAGACTGATACAGTTGGTTACCTTGAAAATGGAAAGTATAATCCTGATGTATATCGGTACTGTGCCGGGTATCAGTATAAAGACAAGACAATAGTTGGATTCTCTCATACTCATTTCAGCGGGACAGGACATTCTGATCTGGGTGATTTTCTCATTATGCCCACTACCGGCAAACTTTATTTAAATCCGGGAACAGCTTCACAGCCTGAGAATGGCTACCGTTCAGCTTTTAACCATAGTGATGAATCTGCCTCACCAGGTTATTATAAGGTAAAGCTAAAGAAATATAATATTGATGCCGAACTTACTGCTTCCTGCAGAACAGGATTTCATCAGTACACATTCCCGAAGACAGACAGTGCTCATATATTGCTTGATATGAATTCTGGCATTTATAATTATGATGGTAAAGTATTGTGGAGTTCAGTGAGGGTTGAAAATGATACACTGATTACCGGTTACCGTATTACGAATGGCTGGGCAAGAACGCGTTACATATACTTTGCAATGTCGTTTTCAAAACCTTTTAAGTCATATGGATATAAAGACTATGCCGAATCACCCTACAAGGGTTTCTGGAGGAAATTCAGGCTCTATGAAGACTTTCCGGAGATAGCCGGCAAAAATGTAAGAGTCCACTTTGACTTCAATACTACTGAAGGTGAAAAGATAAAGATCAAGCTCGCTCTCTCATCTGTAAGTACAGAAGGTGCCCTCAAAAATCTTAAGAGTGAAATTCCCCACTGGAATTTTGATAAAGCGCGTTCAGTTGCAGCCTCATTGTGGGAAAAAGAGTTAGATAAGATAGAGGTTAATGCCACCGAGAGTGTAAAGACTGCGTTTTATACATCACTTTATCACTGCTTTATAAATCCTATTACATATAATGATGTTGACGGCTGCTATAGAGGTCTTGACAACAACATATACAGGACTAAAGATAGGGACAACTATACAGTGTTTTCTCTCTGGGACACTTATCGTGCACTGCATCCGCTCTTTACAATAATTCAAACCAGGCGTGTTCCCGGTATGGTTCAGTCCATGATTGACCATTACGAACAGAGCGTTCATAAAATGCTGCCCGTATGGTCACATTACGGCAATGAGAACTGGTGTATGATTGGTTACCATAGCGCATCGGTAATAGCCGATGCATACCTGAAAGGAATCAGGGGTTTTGACAAAGAAAAGGCTCTTAAAGCCTGCATAAATACTGCAAAAAATAAGACACTTATGGGAATAAATGACTATGTAAATTTTGGCTATGCTCCTTCAGATAAAACCGGCAGCTCTGCTTCAGTTACTCTTGAATATGCATATGATGATTATGCAATTGCCCGGTTTGCAAATGCCATGAATAAGCCGGAAGCAGGTAAAGAGTTCATGAAACGCGCAGGTAGCTACAGGAATATTTTTGATAAGTCAACCGGATTCATACGTGCAAAAGATTCAAAAGGAACGTGGAAATCACCATTCGACCCGCTTCAGACCGAGGGCGAAGGTTTTATTGAAGGCAATGCATGGAACTATTCCCTATATGTGCCTCAGGATATTAAAGGCTTTATCGACATTTCAGGTGGTGAAGGTAAATTTGTTTCAAGGCTTGACTCGCTTTTTACTATGCACCTTGAAGACAGGTATTTTGAAAGCACCGAAGATGTTACACGGGCAGGATTAATTGGTAATTATGTTCACGGCAACGAACCCAGTCACCATGTCCCCTATTTGTATAACTGGACTTCTGAGCCCTGGAAGACTCAGGAGAAGATTCACCTTATTTTAAACACCATGTATAAAAATGCTCCTGACGGATTGTGCGGCAATGATGATTGCGGACAGATGTCTGCATGGTACATTTTCAGTTCACTGGGATTCTATCCCGTTTGCCCTGGCAGCAATGAGTATGTTATTGGAAGCCCTTATGTTAAGGAATCCATTATAAAACTGGATAAGGGAAGGAAATTTATAGTAAAGGCATACAATTACGATGAAAAGAATATTTATATTCAAAGCGTCTCATTAAACGGAAAGCCTTACAATAAAAGATATATAAATCATAAAGATATAATAAAAGGCGGGATACTCATATTTAATATGGGAGATAAACCAAATAAAAATTGGGCGGCTTCCAGGGCTGCATTCCCTTATTCGATTTCAGATCCGGCACACCAAACAAAAAATAATTAATAATTCCGGCAGCTCTTGCATGACTGTAATATTTGTTTTAACTTTGCAATAAAAAGTACTTTGCATGAAAGAAAAACAAGATTATATTCGTGACATAGCTGATATACGCTCAATGATGGAGCGTTCATCCAAATTTCTGTCGCTCTCCGGGTGGGCAGGCATAATGGCAGGCATTTATGCATTGTCAGGAGCCTATATTGCCTATAAACTATTTGATTTTAATCCTGATGAAATAGTTTACAGTACTACCAGCCTGCCGAAGGTCATTAGTTTAGCCATACTGGTATTAATCCTGGCCCTGGGTACAGCAATCATTCTCTCCTATAGAAAGGCTGACAAAGGGGGAGAAACAGTATGGAATGCCACATCAAGACGGCTTTTAGCTAATATGGCTGTCCCGCTGGCAGCAGGTGGAATTTTAATATTGGTTTTAATTGCAAAAGATCTTGTAGGATTAATTGCACCATTAACGCTGCTTTTCTATGGTCTCGCTTTATATAATGCCAGCAAATTTACATATAATGAAATGAAGTTTTTGGGCATGATCCAGATGGTGCTGGGATTAATAAGCTGCTACTTTATAGAATATGGCCTGCTTTTCTGGGTTATTGGTTTCGGAGTTTTCCATATAGTCTATGGGATTTATATATATTTCAGGCACGAGCTGTGAAAGTATCTATCGATGATTTGCATAAAGCCTTCGAGAGTCGCGTTAGGCTGGGGATCATGTCGGCTTTAGCCGTAAATGATATGATTGATTTCAACTCGCTGAAGGAATATCTAGGGGTGACCGACGGCAATCTGGCGAGCCATCTCAAAGCGTTGGAAAAAGAAGAATTTATTCGTGTGGAAAAGTCATTTATCGGCAGAAAACCGGTTACAAAATATTATATGACTAAAGAGGGGAAAAGAGCGTTCGAAGCTCACCTTAAAGTATTGGAAGAAATAATAAAGGCACAAAAGTAAATTTTTTTATACCGCCACTTTGAAACACAAAGTACTTTTTGCAAATAACTAATTAACAACTCTTCAAAGGTAAACAAATGGAAAATCAAAATAAAAACATCCTTGAAATTATGGGCCAGTTCATCAAAAGATCGGTGACGTTAAAAGTGCTTTCAATCTTTATTTTAATGCTGCTCTTAATGATCCCAATGGCTTATGTAAAATCCCTCATTGAAGAGCGTGAATCCCTCAGACAATCCACAGTGAAAGAAGTGAGCGATAAATGGGCTAATGCCCAAACTGTTTATGGTCCAATACTGACCATTCCCTTAAAAAAGCGAATCCTGGAAAATGGCAAAATAAAAGAGTTGCAGGATGAAGCCCATATTTTGCCATCAAGTCTCGTTATCGATGGAAAGATCTCACCCCAATCATTGCATAGGGGAATATATGAGGTGGCAGTATATAATTCTAATATTTCATTATCGGGTAAATTTGAAGCCCTGTCAAAATATATTGAAGAGCTTAACGACTATGATATAATATGGGAAGATGCCTATCTTACTATAAATATATCGGATCTGCGCGGTATAAAAGAGAAGGTGATTGTAAAATGGAATGATCAATTGAAGAATGTGGATCCTGGTTCCAATTTACCAGAGTTAATGAGTTCGGGTATGACGCTGAGAAATGTGCTAGACTCAGCGCCGGGTATGGATATTTCAAATAAATTCAGCTTTGGGCTGCAATTGCAGGGCAGCCATTATCTGAAATTTGTGCCGTTAGGTAAAGAAACAAATGTTCAACTGTCCTCCGCCTGGAATGATCCAAGTTTTTCAGGTTCTTTTCTGCCCGACACACGCAATGTTACTGAGCAAGGCTTTAAGGCAGAATGGAAGATTTTGGAGTTAAACCGCAATTATCCTCAATTCTGGATTGGTAACCGAAATGCAGAAGCTGTCAAAAATTCTTCATTTGGTGTGGATCTTTTATTACCTGCTACTGATTACCAGAAAGCAATGAGATCTGCTAAGTATGCGCTCCTGGCCATTTCACTGACCTTTTTGACTTTCTTCTTAGTAGAAATATTCAACCAAAAGAAAATGCATCCTTTTCAGTATATCTTAATCGGTTTGTCCTTGTGTCTCTTCTATGCCTTGCTCCTCTCAATTTCTGAACATACAAATTTTACCCTGGCATACCTTGTCTCAAGCATAGCCATTATCAGCATGATTGGTTTTTATTCGAAGGCTATCCTCAAAAATTTAAAAAAGACAATAGTCCTGATCGCGGTTTTGTGTTTAACCTATTCGTTTGTATATATCACGCTTCAGATTCAGGACTACGCGCTGCTTATCGGAAGCATTGGATTAACACTAATATTAGCTTTCACCATGTATATAACACGAAATATTAATTGGTATCAGCTGAACTCTCCAAAGAGCGAGGTGCACGTGGCAGAGTGAGTTTTGCTTAAGCCTGTTTCTCTCAGAGTCTCTTTGAGAAGGCTCTATCTCAGAAGACTCTGATAGTTTTTAGTATCTCTGGTCTCCTCTTTGAATTACCTACTTTGCCGGGGTCATCTCCAGTTTATTATTTCTGACGCTGATATTATAGAGCTTATTATTTAAGGTAAAGTTCTTCAAAGTCAATGAAGTAATATTTTTGGGCAGCATGGGTTTAAATTTTTGAATAAACCCTTCATCAGTCAGCCTTAAGCCCGTATAACCGAATATTACCTGCTGGAGAAATGCTCCCGCACCTGTCAGAAAATTAATTGACTGGTTGCTATGAGTTTCAGCAAGAACATTAAACGGAGGTCTCAGGAAACCTTTATATGTTTTTTCAAGTGTATAGTTAAAAAGGCTGTCATTACCCAGTTCGGCTGCAATAATTGGGAGAAAATTAATTCCCATATTGGCTCCTGCACCAATCTGCTCCAATCCTTTGACAGCATTCAAGAGATCATTTCTCTTTACATTTTGCGGCATATTCATCTGAAGCGGATAGCTGAGAAGCGGAGCTACACTTGTCCAGAATCCGGCATCCTCTTTTGTCCCTTCGGGGGCATTTTCGTAGATCGGATGCGACTGAGTCTTCTCATCCAGCGGAATAAACATCTTGCCAGCTATCTTTTCCCATTCAGGGTTTATGTTTGTCTTAAGAAGATTACCTGCATTTACTGCAATCTCGAGATTTAGTTTTGCAATCGAATTGGTATATGTTTCATTGCTTACATCAATTTTGCCTTCGCTTACTGAAACAAGCTTCCCGATCTCGTAGCGGTCCTTTTTTTTATTATAGTTCACACGGCTTACCCAGAAATCTGCCGTAGCCGAAATAACCTTCGCACCGGAGTTCCTTAACCAGTTAACATCTTTTGTCGCCTGGTAATACTGCCATTGGGCAAGTGCAACATCTCCAACAATATGATTTTCCTTTATTGCATTTTGAATTGCAAAAAATGGAGTTGTTTCAGCACCAGTTTCATCCGACTCCCACGGATACATCGCCCCTCTATAATTGTTTTTCTTTGCATTTTCAAGGGCAGCGGGCAGCACATTTACTCTGAACATAATAAGGGACTTTGCCATGCCGGGATGCATTACCATCAGTGGCGGGAACATATAAGTGTCCGCATCCCAGAATATATGCCCGTAATAGCCTGAGCTTGCAAGTCCCATTGGCCCGATGCTGAAATCTGTATTTTCCCTAACACTTGAAAGCAGATAAAAGATCATTGAATGAATTATTCTTTGAAAATCCTTGTCACCTTCTGCAATAATATCTGTTTCCCACAGGGTATTCATTGCAGAATTACTCTGATTGAGCAGTTCCTTGAAGCCTGTCTTTCTGGCCTTGCTGCAAATATCTGTAACTTTCTTCTGGATATCTGCTTTTTCATTCTTGTCAGATTCAACAGAAACGAATTTATAAAAGGTATACTTTTCTCCTTTCTCAGCCTTAAACCTGATTTCAATAGAAGCCGAATTATCCCCCTTTTGAGAAACTATAACAGGAGATGGGAGCTTATCAAAAAATACTTCTGAAGCGATAGCCACTCTGGTATCTTTACCGTCACTTTGAGACAGAATCTGGATACTCCCGATGTTTCCATCATTTTCTGAGACTGCTCTAAGAACTTTCATATACCCCGGATACCAGAATGGCGGCCAGGTTCCTTCAACCACGGGAGCAATATTTGTAAGTTTGGCAAGTGCTATTCTCTTTGGCTCTTCCCTTTGTTTTAATGGAAACACAAGCTTTATGCTGTCTGAAAAATCCGGTGTTATATCAACTCTTATGAGGGCAAGATTTTCCTGGCTTCTTGAAATAAAGCTTATTACATCAATATCTGTTTTTCGCTCATTGGAATTCCAGGAGTACCTCGTCTCAAGTGTTCCGTTAAACATATTTAGTGTCTGGGTGTAATCTGCAAACTGAGTTGTGTCATTCCCGGATTCATTAAGCCATTTGATTCCGTTATAATAATCAATCTCATTCCAGGAAGGAATGCAGGCAATTCTTGGGATATCATCCTTGCCATTATCAAATACTTTAACCATATATGATTCGGCCTGCTGTGTCCCAAGTTTTGTTGAAGATAGGCTGAAATAGCCGTTCCCTATATAGGTGGGGAAATAAGGTTGAAAGTGTCTGGTCTGAAGAAGAAAACTTTCATCCTGTGCTGTAGAGACAGTGCTTGAGAAAATTATCATAAAAAGAATAATCCTTAAAGGTTTCATATTCCTGTCCTCACTTATATTTTACCGATTGGATCCAGTATAATATCTGAACAGATGAAGCAGGAAAAGAGGCCCTGCCTCATCTGTTAATAAGAAGCCCTAGAACTGATAACTTAGTGAAGCAGTAAGTCTTCTTGGCAGAATCGGCCTTGCAACAAAATAATAAGACGAAATACCAGGTGTCCTTGGGTTTCCTTCCTCGAGTCCTTTGGACTGGTAAACATTCAGCAAATCAACCGATAGAACAAGGCCCTCATTGGTAATAGCATATGCTATGCCGGCATTCATATAATTATAAGCATGGAGGGTAAAGTACTGCTCGTAAGTAGTATACTTGCCTGTTGCCTGGTCATAAATTGCATTTACAAGATATCTTGCACCAACATAATGGAAGTCTGCATATGCAGTCAATCCTCCCATAGAATAAGTGGCAGAGATATTCCCGACCCATTTAGGTATTCCGCCTGCAGTAAGGGCGGAACCGCCTGAGCCCTCGACATTCTTTGCCTGTGTGTAAGTGCCGACTGCAAGGAAGTTAAGACCTGCAATTGGTTGTACGGAGAGTTCTATCTCAGCGCCGACAGCCCTGTTGTCAGGGTTGCCTCTGATAACCCATGTGCCCCGGCCTGTATTGGGATCTAATTCAAAGCCCTGGCTAACAATATTGGTAAGTTCCTCCCAAAATCCATTGACCGTAAAAGAGTATAGTGGGTCAGAGAACTTAATGCCGCCTTCATATGATACAAGTCTTCTGTTTCCAAAGAGATCTATTTGCTGCTGGGCCTGCGCATCTAGGAATTCATCGAGTGCAGGCATTTTATATGCACGGTTTGCCTGGGCATATAAGGCAACCTGGTTTGTAAGGGCGAAATTCAGCCCTATTGACCCTGCCCAGTCTCTGATTGTACGATTGAAATGCCTGAAGCCATAATTTCCCCATTGTTCATTATTGTATGTGGTAGCCGGGTTATTATCCAGGTCAATTGTCGATTGATTCTCTGCATCCTGGACATAACTATCAGCTTCGCCTCTCAGACCCAGGTCAAGACGCAGCCTGGGGAGCAGCTCAAATGAGCCACCTATCATTCCCGAATAAATTGTAGTAGTACCAGTTCCATTGCGGTAGAGGGAAACAAAATTCCTGAATCCATTAGAAGTTGCAAAAACTGGTGTTCCACCACTGGTCGAAAGAGCCATATCAAGCAATCTTGGGTTGTCTCTTACATCCATTAGTATATCTGAGAAAAACCACTTGTTGGTCTGTGTATAGTTAGCAACATAAAATCCAAGAGAAATAGTATGTTTCTTTTCGAATGTCTTCACGAGCTGAACCTGGTCCTGGAAAGCCGATAGGGGTTTCTGAACGGTAACCAGCTGGCTGGGAGATAAAAAAGCCAGGCCATTATTGGATGTAAGATCAAATGGAAGCTTTTGTCCGGCTGCATTGAAATAATTTGTATAGAAAAAGCTTGCCGCAGTTCCGGCCGGAAGTTTAAGACTTGCCACATAGTCAGTAATGCTCGTAGGCTGGCCAGTAAATATTCCATTCCATCCCTGTACATCCTGCATGTACTGGGCCATGTTTCTTATGGTCAAACCTCCGGCGAAATTAAAACTTACGTCGCCCGTAATCCAGTAAGCCTGGGTTATCAGGCCATCCTCAAGAGGGTATTTCAAATCGCCTGCAGGAGTTGGAACAATCAGGTTATTTGCCTCCTGGGTGTTCATAGCCCCATAGTCTGAAAATCCGGGGACATATTGCGGATCGTCCGGATTCTGGAAAGGCAGCGGAAGGATAAACTGGTTCCTGTCGCTAATGACCTTAAAGCTGCCCCTGATGTAACCGTTATCCAATAGTTTAGTCAGACTACCTTTAATCTGTCCGCCCTTTATGGCAGGAAATCCCGGATATCTTACGCCGTTGTCATACCTGTAGAATCCGCCAAAGTTAAACCTTACATCATCACTTAGCGGGCCATTGACATTGAAGTCATACCGTGCCAGGCCCTTTGTACCACCTGTTACCTTTACGACGCCATTAAAGCCGGGTCCTCCGGTCTTGTTTATAAAATTGATTATTGCGCCCGGCGTATTGGATCCAAAGAGTGCTGATGAACCCCCGCGCACAACTTCAATGCTCTGGATGTTTTCATCAGGTCTGAATAAATTATCTGCGTTCATAAAAAAAGTGTGCATGGTCGGAAATACCGGAAGTCCATCTTCCATAAACATTACATACTCAACTCCTAAAATACCACGCACGGTAATGTTTTCATTTACCTCCCCGCCTGAACTTTCAACTCGTGTAAAGCCAGGCACATAGCGTAATGCTTCCGTGGTGCTTCTGGGGTTTGCCTGCGCAAGTTCCCTTGGAGTGATCGTACTGATTGCAACCGAGGATTCAAGTTTAGGTATTGGAGAAATAGTACCTGTTACGACGATCTCCTGCAGATTTAGTACATCTGTAACGAGTGTAAAGTCCTGAATTGTTGTGGCCCCCCCGGTGACTGTCACAGATGCTGTCACAGCTTTGTAGCCAATTGCGCTTGCTCTTAATTGATAAGTTCTTGCCGGAACATTTCTTATTGTGTACCTCCCCTGTGCGTCAGAGGCTGTACCCATCGGTGTGTTTACCAGAGCGACCGTAGCATATGAAACCGGAGTCCCGTCACTTTGAGTAACAGTCCCTCTTATTGTCCCGGTTGTTTGTGCAAGGTCCGTCGCAAGGAATGCTATCAGAATTAAAACAATAATTAGCCATATTGAATTAATTAAGTCTTTGAAGATAAAAGTAGAATTCTGCATAATTGCCTCCTTCAAATAGAACGTTTAGATTGTAGCCTAAATTATCTCCCTGTATTTCGAATGGATGACTGTCCGGCTTTGATTTCACTAAATTTTCTGCTGCAATGAGGCTGCCATTTCATAGATATACTGATAATCAGACAGATTGTGTCTATTTCCACTAAGCTGAATATTCTTTTAAGCTGAATATCCTGTCCTGGTGAAAACTTAGCGGCACACTTAGAGGTAATCCCGGTATGTTATGGATAGAAAAATTTCGATTTGACTTCAGGAGGCTTTCATTGTAAGTCTCTTCAGCTCTTAAACCGGAATTTCGATTATCCATTTTTAAGAGATACCGAAATACCGAAAGCGAATTAACTAAACTAGCTTGAAAAGGCGGACCATTACCGGTTTTATAAGTAAACCATGGTCCTTTATGACTTTCTTCTTCCTTTAATCCTTATTTAAATGATTTGCGTTTAATGCTTCTTTACTTTTAAAATATTCTTATTTTTTTCAATTTCAAGGGTCATTGAAGGTGCACTAAAGATTCTTATCCCAAAACCTCATCGGCACGAATTTCGCTGAAAACCGCATTCCCCAGCAGTTATTCTCCCGCTTAAATCGGAAAGAAAAATATCAGCATATAACTGAATCCGATAATTAAACTTCTGATAGTATTCCCTCATAAAACCTTCAAGACAATTGCTCAATTAAAATTAGAAGTGATAATCCTAACAAAAGTAATGAAATTCCAGAAACCGGAATTATATTTCGTGCCACAAAGTAGCACACATCGGTCTTCCAAATAAAAACTGTAATGGAATTTTTGTATTTTTGTTGACTCAATTTTGAAATTGAACAAAAGGTTAATTCTGATGAAGAGGGAAATAACTGTTTTTCACTTTACTCAACCCAGCAAAAAGCAGATAGTTGGATATTATGAAAGGCTAAGCATATATGGGGCGGTGATCTGTTTTGATTTTGAAGATATATTAATGGATCTGTCCAGGTATTTATACAGTGAGGATGAAAGAGGAGTATTAAGATCAGCAATTGCAGAAACATTGAAGGAATTATTCAGACAAATAAGCAGTCCCAAAGCCGGGGTCAGATTAAATAATATTTCAAGTACTTATTTTGAACAGGACCTGAGGACATTAAAGCTCATGAGTCCAGCGGTATTTCTTGATGCGATATTCATCCCAAAAGCAGAGACACCGGATGAAGTCATTACCGCAATAAAAGCACTTCACAATCAGGGAATATGTTTCAGGGAAATAATACCTGTTATCGAGACAAAGCGGGGGATGGAAAATATAAAAAGTATATTAAGCCTGACAAATAAGGAGTTTAATAAAATAGCCTTCGGCCATTGTGATTTTAATAGTGACAACAATTGTTTCCCGTTTTTTCATCAGAATACAGAACAATACTGGGAATGGATCCTGCAGATACTATCTTATGCTGAAAACTATAATAAGGTGTTCATCAATTCCCCATATCTGATGCTCAATGATGGTCGCGGCTTCAACAGAATGCTTCAGAGATTAAAAGGAATGACTTCAAATGGCGTTGGACAAGTAACATTAGCCGAAAACCAAACAAAATTGTGTGCTGAATTCCGGAATTCTCAAGTGATACCGGAAAGCAGCTCTCCATTGTCATCAGAAAATAAACTAATAAAAGCCGTGGAAATTATCTCTGAATTTGAAAACAATAAGATACCGGACAAAAGCCTCTCTATAAATAGAGACAGAGTTATTATTTCCCCTCATGAATATGCCGCAGCTGTACAATACATTAATATCCACGCAAAGAGAAATGAGATTCCCCAATAATAACCTTCAGGATATGAATATTCTGATAGCGGGAGGATGTTTCCCGGTTCAGGATAATATAAAAGAAAAGGATATGTATCATCAGATCATTTGTAAGAAAATGATGGAAGAATATGGTATTCATCTTTCAATAGACATTCTCAGATATGAAAACATAAAAAACTGCCTGGAGTTAATTAAAAATAAAGCTGCCTGCAGAAAGCCTGACCTTCTTTTATTTCATCTGCGTGTGGAACCTGTTCTGCCGAAAGTCAAAATATTTAACATATACACTGACCAGGCTGGCAGAATAAAAAAAACAATCCGGATATTTTCGAAAATCATTTTCAAAATTACTGAAGAAAACAGGAATTCCGGTAATATTGCTTCACGGAAGAATATGGGGAAATTTCATAATTTTCTGAGGGAACTGAACTACTTTTTCGGCATTCTGGCATTCAACTGTATAACACTGAAAAAAGAACATCTTTGCCTGATAAGAGCAATAGCTGAATATTGCAAATCAATGGATATAGAACCTATATTTACCGGTCCCGTATCAAGGCCGCGCTCATACTTTGAAAATATGCTTTCGGAACAGATGGATGAATTTACCGGCAGGCTGGTATGGAAAAATAACAGAGTATATATTAGGTTTCTTGGACTTGAAAATGAAAGGAATGAGTTCCTTTTTTGTGAAGATCTTATTAAAGTAAATGAGGCGGGGCACAGGAGAATTGCTGAATTACTTTTAAGACAAATTGCACAATTATGTAATTCCAGAAATAGTTTTTTATTCCCCTTGTCACCGGATCAAGAACTGAAAAGAAACAAATAGAAATCCTTACGAGAGCAAATTCCAAAGTTAAGTTTAAGAGAAGGGATCAGATATTCTTCAGCTTCATGAATGATCTTATGTCAAACTGGAAAGAACCTCCTATGTTTTATTCCGGTTTTCTGTTATCTTTGAAGAATGGGTCTTCAGTTTCTGATAAAGATATATCCTAATAGCAAAAAAACGAAACCGATCCCTACCAAGGTTCAGAGGTTGTGACTGTTAGTTTCTTAAAATAAGTTTATAATACTTATACATTTATATTTAAATAATAGGAAAGGGTATCCTCTTCAGAATTTAAATAACAGTTTCATTTGAAAAGGTGTTGTATGTTAATGAAGAACGCCATAATGACCTTGATTAATAGAATATCCATTCTTTCTGCTGCCTGTTCGATAATAATATTATTATCTATCCCTGATTTCGATTCCTTGGCCCAAGGAGAAAGGCTTTCTGAAGCTCAACAGAAAGTGATTGTGGATACTCTCTGTTCAAAGCTGGAGAAATTGTATCCGGTTCAGGATATCGGAATGAAAACAAGCCGGTATATTCATAAATGTCAGGAAGAAGGGAAATATTCAAAGATTACTCTGCCTTCTGAATTCGTACAGCATTTAAATAATGATTTAGAGGCAGCAAGTAAGGACGGCCATCTTGGGATAATATATGATCCCCAAATGGCGGCTGAACTTAAAAAGGAATATGAATCCGGAGATTCCGGAAAATCGTATGCGGATCTGACCTTCGAATCTGAAAGGTGGACCAATTATGGTTTTAAGGAATTAAAAATACTTGAGGGCAATATCGGCTACATGAATCTGCAGACTTTTTATTCTTTAAAGTACGCCGGGGAAACTGCCGCCGCCTCTATGAACTTCTTCTCGAATTGCAACGGGCTTATAATAGATTTGCGAAGGAATGGCGGTGGGTGGGACGAGATGGTTACTTTCCTTGCAAGCTATTTTATAAATAACCCTGATGATATAACTCTTAGTATTACGCGCTCAACTATAGACAATTCATATTCTACATCAAAGCTGTTGGCTTATGTTCCGGGAAAAAGGCTTACTAATATTCCCATAGTTATTCTTACCTCTAAATCGACTGCATCGGCTGCTGAAGCTTTTGCAAGTATTATGAAACATTTCAGTAAAAATACTTCTGTTATTGGAGAAACAACTGCCGGAGCAGAAAATCCTGTCAGTGATATTGTTTTATACGGAGATTATATACTGCGCATTCCAACCTGGCAAAAAGTATTTTCATATGATATTACGGGCTGGGAGGGAAGAGGAATAAAACCGGATGTGGAAACTGAATCTGACAGTTCCTTAGAAGTTGCTCATTTGTCCCTTTTACAAAAGCTTAAAAAGGAGGCAAAGGATGAAACTGTTAAAAATAAATACCAGTGGTTTATCGAAGGTCTCCATGCTTTGCGTAATTCTATTTCCATACCCGGGAGTATAATGCAGGCTTATTCAGGCAAGTATGGCAACAGGAACATATATTATGAAAATGGCTGTCTGTATTATCAGTACAAAGGAAGGAAGAAACGGAGAATGTCTGCAATTTCAACTGATTACTTTTTAATTGAAGGCAATGATCAGTTTCGTGTAAAATTTATTAAGGATGAAAATAAAGTCATTGGATTAGATGCGCTATACAATGACGGCAACATCGTTACTTTATACAAAGAATAATTTGAGTTAAGTATTAGCAACCAAATATTGTAACTAACCTGCAACTTAACCAAGTTTCTTAGCCTTGAGAAATATAATAAAGCATAGAAATATCAAGGAAAGCCGCTAAGCACTACCATATTTACCACAATAAAATTGCTCATTTTAATCGGGTCAGTTTTTCTTGTCATTTTATCAGCAATAATTTCTTTGAATCCCTGAATTGGCCAGCCACTATTGTGTATATATAAATTCCGCTTGGCAGAGAAGAGGCATCAAGCTGTACATTGTATTCTCCAGCACTTTGATCCTTACCAACCAGAGCCAGCACTTCCCGGCCCAGCAGGTCTGTTATTTTCAGCTGAACAAAAGACGGCTTTGGAAGCGAATATCTGATAGTTGTTACAGGATTAAATGGATTAGGATAGTTCTGTGAAAGTGAATATACAGTTGGAATCCTCTTCTGATCGTTTACTCCTGTAATTTTAATTGAAGCAATATTGCTGTAAGCAGAAACAGCAAATTGAGTGTATGATTTAATCCGGTACTGGTAAGTAACAAGCTGATCTGCAGTCGAGTCAATGTAGCTTGTGACATTAGCTTTTACAGTATCCAGAATGAGAAAATTTTCTGACAGTTTTCTTTCAATTATAAACCCGTCTTCTCCTGCGGATAGGTCTGCCCATGAGAGCTGAAGTTTAGATTTGCTCAATAATTTTGCCTTTAATGAATCCGGAGCATTCAGTAAAGTTGTAAAGTCCCATATCTCCGACCACAGGCTCGTTCCGGCAATGTTCTTAGCTCTTACTCTCCAGTAATAGATAATGCCTTCAGGAAGTCCTGTTATACTCCTGGAAAGTGAAGTAATCATAGAATCATCCACTACAATTTTCATGAACAGACTATCCTTTGCCAGCTGAAAATGGTAAGTCTCTGCCGAAATTACATTTTCCCACGTAAGTGAAAGATTCACCGGCTGATCCTTTGAGTTGTTCTTTACCGAAATCAGCTTAGGAATATCCGGCCTGGAGGTCAGGATTACACCTCCTTCTCTAAAGGCTGATAAACCGCGGAATGTTCCAATCCATTTATTATCCGATAGGTCAATAGCAAGTGTATAATCAGTATTGCTCAATATGCCTGAATTCGAGGTGCTATATTTTGTCCAGACATTATCGTCAAATTTAATTAATCCATTGGAGAGGAGCCATTTATTTCCCTGTTGGTCTATTGAGACTGACTGGATTGATACCTCGCCGAATGGTACGGTATAGACAGTCCAGGTAGTATCGTTATATTTCGCCAGTTCAGAATAGCGGCTGCCGACCCATTTGTTCCCATTCTCATCTATTGCAATTGCAAATACTGGAGCAGACCTTCTAAACACAGTCCAGTTTTTGTTATCGTATTTTATCACGTCGCCTGAAAGTGTCCCGGTCCATGTCCCGAGCCATTTATTATCCAGTTTGTCAACGGCAATTGACAGTATGATGTCGCTTGTTAAACCTGAATTGGATTTGTTGTATAATGTCCAGGTCTTGCCGTCATATTTTATTAGCCCGGCATCACTGGTTCCAATCCATTTAACTCCCTGATGGTCAATGGCTAAAGCACCAACCGAATGTGCCGGTATGTCTGTAAGTGTGTTTTTATAGAGCGTCCAGGTATTGCCATCATATTTTACAAGATCACCATCAGAAACCACAAACCATAAGTTATCCTGCTGGTCTACAGCAATAGGACCAATGTCATTACCTGGTATTCCGGAATTACCGGTATTATATACAGTCCAGTTCAGTCCATTGAATTTAACCAGACCCTTACCGCTTGCAATCCATCTATTCCCCTGATGATCTACTGCAAGTTTACTTATCATATTGTTAGGCAAGCCGGAATTAGAGGTCTTATATCTGATCCATGTTTTTCCGTCAAATTTTGTGAGGTCGCCATCAGGTAAATAAACATCGTTGCAGGTCCCAATCCATTTATTTCCCATGCTGTCTATTGCAATTGAAAGCACATAGTTATTTGGTATACCGGAATTGGATGTGTCGTATGTGACCCATGTTGTGTCATTATATTTAACCAGACCTTTCCAAAATGTTCCTATCCACTTATTCCCATATTTGTCTATTATGATTGGGCCGATGCCGTTACTGGGTATTGAGGAATTAGTAGTGTTATAAACTGTCCAGGAGGTGTCGTTGTATTTTCCCAATCCTCCAAGTGTGCCAATCCATTTGCTCCCCTGCTTATCTATTGCAATTGAATGGATTTCATTGCCTGGTATACCTGAATTAGAAGCGTTATATATATTCCAGGAAATGCCGTCAAATTTAATTAATCCATTATATGTACCAAGCCATTTATTACCCTTCTTATCTATCGCGACTATTAGAATGTTATTTTCAGGTATACCGGAATTGGAAGTATTGTAAACTGTCCAGGTCGTATCATTATATTTTACTAATCCGTTATCTGTGCCAATCCATTTATTACCCTGATGATCTATAGCAATTGAATAAACTACATTACCGGATAAACCGGAATTTGAAGTATTGAATACTTTCCAGCTCTGGTTATCATATTTCAGCATTCCCCCCTCACTGGTTCCCACCCATTTGTGTCCCAGGCTGTCAACGGTAATTGAAAAGATGTAGTCGTAATATATTCCGTTGCTCTTAAGTTCAAATGGTTCTAATGCGCCATTCAGGGTGTTTAATTTAATAATATCTGTGATGTTGGAAATCCAGAGGTATTGTCCCTCGACAAACTGAGAGTTAATCTGAGACTCAGCGTAGGAGTTAACCCATTGTTTTGTCTGACTATAAACGGATGAGCAAATTACAAATATGGTAAAAAGAATCTTTACAAATTTCATAAAAGCACCTCCTCATAATCATAACTATTTAAATCATCCCGTACTCAAAGGATCACAAAAATCCGGTTTTCATATTTCCAGTAAGCCATGGGCTTTTCATCGGTTAAACTATGATGGGATTTCCTGACATCAGTCTGGGATAAGCTGATTGAAGAAAATAAGAATAAATATAGCAGTAGTTCGAATGAAATGATCTTTTTCATAACACTCTCCCCGAATCCGTATACCTTGTGAAGCCTAGGGTATCAGATTATATGTACAAGTTATTATGCCCTTTCATTATTTATTTAGAGATGTAACTATCAGTTAATGTAATTTATTTACTGAAATTGTAAACGGATAATTTTATCTCCTGTGTCAACTAACAGGACCAGACACCTGAGCGATTCCGGCATTGCCGCTTTTCAAAGCCCTGCAGAGTGCTGAGCGACTATTCTTCAGCTTCATGAAAGAATTAATATCATGCTGGAAAGAAAACCTGTTCTTTGTAAAACAAACAAGTTGACAAAATGGCACTGGGAATGTAGTTCATGAAGGGGTTCAGATAGCTATGTACTGGATGCAAAAATATTGATGACTCCTTACTGATTTTGTTAGTAGATCCTGACCTGCTTAAAAGGGAAGTGCAATTAGGTAAAGCCATGAGCAAAGATTAGATCAGGATCTCAAGTCGTCTGGAGCATTGAATAATTTCAATTTATTAAATCATATATCCCATCCGAAATCCAAGCTCAATTTGATCAGCCAGTCGAAATGTGTAAAAGTGGTGGAAGGGATTCCTTTTGAGAAATTACTCCCAAGAGATTTATTGCCGGCATAATAGAAAAGCAGGTCTACATTTGTAACTTTAGTTAGCTGAATTCCTCCTCCAAAAGCAGGCATGGAATATGTCGTTCCCATGCCACTGAATATCCCTTCATGGCCGTCATTATGGTGCATGATAATTCCGCCGGAAATATAATAGCGGCCCATTAGGAAATATTTTGAATACAATCCGTACTCAAACCCGGAAAATCCCTCCCACGCAAATACTCCGCCTAACCTTGCTTCCATGGACAGATTACTAACCGGAAAAACCGCAATATCCAATTGTATTGCACTGGGAAATGGGATATAGAACAATTCTGTTTTTGTATCCGAATTGAATATGTTTGAGTGGGTTCTGTGCATTCCCAGGGTTTCAAGCCTGAAACCCATCGTAACGCTCTGAGCGGCAGCAGTTCCGAAAAGAAGAAAAAGAATTACTATCAGAAATTTTACTTTCAGATTCATCTTCCACATCCTCCGTTAGTTTATTAGTGGAAATAGTTCCCAACACTTTTTTCTACTTACTGATTTCTAACCACTACCTGTGCACTTACCACTGTTTCAACACTATTATAATTTTCTTTCCTGCTATCAGTGCCTTCTATAGTCCTTTGGACTCCATCCGTTACTAATCTTTTTTCCCTTATATTCCATCTGATTGTCCTATCCTTTTCTGCCCTCACAATATAACTATTTGTCTTATAATTTTTGAAATAACCTATAATTAAAAACAATATTCCAACATACGAGGCACAGAGGGGAGAATATTAATTCCTTTCAGCCACTCAGGGGCAGTCTTTAATCCTGCTGTGTCAATCTTATATGAATTCTACATATCCTTCCGTCCCGTTCACACGGATCTGCTGCCCGTCCTTAATCAGCTTTGTAGCATTTTCTACTCCGACAACAGCCGGTAAACCATATTCACGCGCGATGACTGCTCCATGGGTCATCAGTCCGCCAACTTCGGTGACCAAGCCTTTTATGGATACAAACAATGTAGTCCAGCTAGGGTCAGTGAAGGAGGTGACTAGTATATCCCCATCTTCCAGATCAGCATCTTCCATGTTTAAGATGACACGTGCCCGCCCCTCAATAACTCCGGAAGAAACAGGTAAACCTGCAAGAGCTTCGGCCGGGATATTTTCCCGTTTGTACTCACCTGTAACGATCTCACCATCAGAGGTTATAACACGCGGCGGAGTTAGTTTCTCATATAATCTGAATTCGTCTTTTCGTTTGCTGATGATCTGGTAATCCAGCTTATTTGTGCGTGCTGCTTCGCGGAGTTCTTCAAAAGTTAGATAGTATATATCTTCTTTTTCATGAATTACGTTGGCTTGTTCGAGTTGTCCGGCTACTTTCAGCAAAGCCTGCTTATAAACGAAGTAGCGGTTAACCAGGACGTATTTGGGATATTCACGATAACCGATGAAATTCCTTATCAGGCCGATCATTCGTTTTGTTTCCTTGGCTTTTTGTTCACCATCCGGTAACTCCTTCAATCGACTTAATAATTCTTGTTCTTTTTTCAAAGCTTCCTGCATCCCTTTTTCAAATTTATGGTGGCCGGTTTCAGGCTCAAAATTTTTAATGTTACTGAGAATCATGGGGACAATTGTAGCTGGTTTTTCGCTCCAACGGGTTTTAGTAATATCAATTTCCCCGGCACACCGCATACCATATTTATTGAGATAAGAATATATTGCATCCCGGGTTTCCTGTCCACCATCAAACTTAACCAGTTCATCCAGAAAGTTATCATCTTTTACATGCCGTAAATACTCAATTACTTCCGGATAGGGACGAATCACATCGGCAACATCCAATAGCGCCAGACCCATTTCCGAAGTGATATTGTTTGGCACAGATTGAGAAAGTACATCTGCCGCGTTTTTTTCACCCAGCCATTCCTCCATTTTATTGTTGACCCATGATGAAGCATTTATGGCAGACATAAATACGGCAAAACTTTGAGGATCAAATAAAATCTTCTTTAATTGCGGGATATCTTCCAGGATAAAATCCAATAAATCCGCTCCTGATATCGATTGAATGTTTTGTTTTAATTCTTCTATCGATGTCTGGCTGCGCTTAATCAAATCTGAAACGATTGCCGGATCGTTTTCGATTGGTGCCTGAGCACCCAACGGAGCCACACTTTTATTGCCTTTACCGGGACTCTGTTCATTATGGTCTTCCGGCAATGATTTTATAAAATCCCCCCGCTCTATTATGGTAATAAGTGCGTCTTTTATGAGAGGATCGTGTTGTCCCATGTTATTTAATAAAATATTTCTGCTTTCAGGTGAAGCCAGCATTTGTGTAACATCAACGAACAATCTTCCAG
>JBLMZM010000203.1:0-21666 GCA_050258815.1 Ignavibacteriales bacterium | reverse complement strand
CTTTGTAATATTAAGATCCGGCAATACTCTTTGTGTCTGAGCCAGAATTGAATAGTCGCCGCAGCCTGGGCACCATCTCACATCCTGATCTGTAGCGAAATCCTTAGATGTTAATTTTACTGCTTTTTCATCTATATTATTAGCCATTATTGCTTCCCTCCAAGGATACTCATTATCTTTTCTTCCACTTCGGAAGCCTTAAACGGTAGTCCTTTGATTTTGGTTAATGAAACCACAGGTTTCAAAAATTCACTTCTTAATATTTTTGTAAGTTGTCCAAGATTCAGCTCAGGTACGAGCACCGTTTTGAATTTACCGAGTACCTCATCAGTGTTTTTCGGGAATGGGTTCAGATATTTCAGGTGAGCCTGTGATACCTTCAAACCTTTTGCCCTGCAACGGAGAACGGCTTCAGTTATTGCGCCGTATGTTCCTCCCCAGCCAAGTACTAGCAGATCGCCTTCCTGTTCAAATTTAACCTCCAGGGCGGGGATATCGGCTTCAATATTCTTTACTTTCTGGGCCCTGAGTCGGATCATAAATTCATGGTTATCGGGGTCGTAGCTGACGTTGCCGTAAACATTTGATTTTTCCAGACCGCCGATCCTGTGTTCCAGACCCTCTGTTCCGGGAACAGCCCATGGCCTGGCCAGATTTTCGTCCCTTGAATAAGGGTAGAATCCTTCTTTTTCTGTTCTTTGTTTTACCTTAATATCAGGAAGTTCGTCAGCATGAGGTATCTTCCATGGTTCAGAACCATTTGCAAGGTAACCGTCGGTCAGTAAAATAACCGGGGTCATATATTTTGTTGCAATTCTGGCAGCTTCAATAGCCATATAAAAGCAGTCGCTTGGCGTACAGGCAGCAATCACAGGAACCGGAGCTTCGCCGTTTCTGCCGTAAATAGCCTGTAACAGGTCAGCCTGTTCTGTTTTTGTAGGTAATCCTGTGCTGGGACCGCCCCTCTGAACGTCAACTATTACCAGCGGAAGTTCAGTCATAACTGCCAGACCAACGGCTTCTGTCTTAAGGGCCAGGCCGGGACCGCTTGTAGTTGTAATAGCAAGATTTCCGGCATATGATGCGCCGATGGCACTTGCAATACCAGCTATTTCATCTTCTGCCTGGAAAGTTTTTACCCCAAAATTCTTAAATTTGCTTAACTCATGTAAAATGTCAGAAGCCGGAGTAATTGGATATGATCCGAGGAACAATGGGAGGCCAGTTTTAACTGACGCAGCCAGGAGTCCATAAGCCGTTGCTTCGTTACCCGATACATTCCTGTAAACACCCTTCGGCAAATTTGCAGGTTCTACATTGTATCTGGTAGTAAATACTTCAGTTGTTTCACCGTAGTAGTAACCGGCTTTAAGGACCTTTGCATTAGCATCGGCAATTTCAGGCTTCTTACTGAATTTTGACTGAATCCAGTTCAGCGTTGCTTCTATTGGTCTGCCATACAGCCAATACATCATTCCAAGGGCAAAAAAGTTCTTGCACCTGGTAACTTCCTTAACTGAAAGAGGGCTACCTTCAAGTGAACTGGCCGTAAGTGAGGTTATTGGCACAGGAATGACATTAAATCCCTGCAAAGAATCATCTTCCAACGGATTTGATGCATAATTGGCCAGCTTCAGATTTTTGGCATCAAAAGAATCGGTATTGACTATAATTGTCGCAGCAGGCTTAAGGTCTTTAAGATTGATCTTCAAAGCAGCTGGATTCATCGCAACAAGTACGTCAGGATTGTCTCCCGGAGTATGAATATCACTGCTGCTGAAGTGGAGCTGAAATCCGCTTACTCCATATAAAGTACCGGCAGGAGCACGAATTTCTGCCGGATAATCGGGCAGTGTACTCAAATCATTACCAAATAATGCGGTCGTATCACTAAACTGTGTACCCGTCAATTGCATTCCGTCACCGGAATCGCCGGCAAATCTAACCGTAACTTCAGATAGACTTTTAATCTCTTTCTCTTTAGCCATTTTGCTCACTTAAATTTGTTTAAAATTGTGTATTAAAATACGAAGTCTTTTTTCTATTATCAATTTCTCTTGCTGCAACAGAATAAACATTGCAGCAAAATTATGAGTTTCTATGACATTTGTCATTTTAAAATCTTGTTCTCAGTTAACACTGCTGACATACTGATGGAATTTTTCAGCATTTACAAATCCTGTTATCCTTTGTACTTCCCTGCCCCTGGAATCAATGATCAATACGGTCGGCATACCCAATATTTTAAATTTATTCCTGATCTTTTCTGCTTCAGGGGAAACGGACTTTGTCATATCAACTTTATATGAATGGAACCTTCTGAACTCATCAATAACTTTGGGATCGGAAAAAGTCATGCCATCCAGTTCTTTACAAGGTATGCACCAGTCGGCAAAAAAGTCTATTATCATGGGCTTCCCGGCATTCAATGAGGTGTTAAAAGCTTCTTCAGTATAAGGTTTCCATTCAGGTGAATCCTTTTTTTCTGGCAGCAACATATATACTGCAGCAGCAATAATCAATACCGAAAATATTGTCTTAAAAATTCTGAATCCTTTTACGTTATTTGCCGCCTTGTCGAAAATGAAAAGATACGCTGCGGCTGCGATCATGTATACCGGAAGCAGGTACTTGCCCGCAACTTTGGGCAGAACCGGCTCCAGGAAGTAAATTGCCATTCCCAGCAAAATAAAGCCAAATATATGCTTTACCGCCTCCATCCAGAACCCTGCTCTCGGCAGACTCTTGATTTTACCCGAAAATAATGCCAGAAACAGGTATGGCAGGCCAAGACCCACAGCCAGGAAAAAGAACATAAGGAACCCATAATACGGATCTCCCTTTGCTCCTACGAAGGTAACAAGTCCCAGTACAAAAGGACCAATGCAGGGTGCCGCAACAATACCCATTGTAAGTCCCATGAAAAATGCCCCGAAGAAACCGCCTTTTGCACCTCCGGCCTTTGCCACCAGTGAATCGGGCAGCTTAAATTCGTAGACTCCGAACATGCTGAGTGAGAGCGCCACTAAAACCAGGGCAACCGCAATGATAACTGCCGGATTCTGCAGCAAGGTACCGAAAACAGATCCGCTCAGGGCAGTAATTACTCCAATCACGGAATATGTCAAAGCCATACCAAGCACATACAAAGCTCCCAGAAAAAACAGTTTGCTCGTTTTTCCCTCACTCTGGCCGCCAAAATATCCGATGGTTATAGGTACAAGCGGGTAGACACACGGTGTAAGATTTAATGCCAGCCCCCCCAGAAATACGATGAGCAGGCTAAGAAATAATCCATTTGAGGCCAGTTTATCGGTTACGGTTACGCTTTCACTCCCGCCATTCTGGATTCCTGAGGCTCCGCCCATACCTGAAAATAATTCCTTGTTAATTTCATTTACCTGGCTGGTTTTCTCAACAACCTGGACTGTAATTTCATCCTCTGCCACATCAGGAGCCAGACATGTGCTGTTGTTGCATGACTGATAGTTAAGAAGCACTTTAACAGGATAACTTCCGGGAGCCGTATTTTCAGGGATTTCTATCTCACCTGTAACAGTAACATCCCCTTCAAAAACTGAAACCGGATTATCAGAAAACTCTAACTTCAGATCCTTTGCAGCAGGATAGCTTACCGATGCCAGGAGAGCCCCGGACGGATTTTTAAGACTGTCAAGCTGTACTGAAGATGGGATCAGGTATTCATCCTTCGGCTTGTTGGAATTTATGTGCCATGTATCCTCAATTTTAATCTTAAATGCCGCTTTAACTTTGCTGCCGGGATGGACCTTATCCTGTGCCAGATAGGTCTTTAGAGTAACATGACTCTTTTCCTGGTTCATCTGAGCTGATACAGGTAAAGAGCTCATGGCAACAAAAGCCATAATAAAGAGCAAAGTCATTACATGCATAAAAGCGGCTGGTAATTTAATTATACCACTTTCGGTATTAATAATATTGATTCTGTGTTTAGAACTTTGAAGTTGTTCCCGGATCATTTTCTTCTCCACTTTTGAACGATTGGAAATCTCCTGCCATACCCGAAAGCCTTTGTGGATACTCGTAATGCGGGGGCAGCCTGTTTACGTTTAAATTCATTAAAATCCACCAGATTGAGTATTCTTTTTACAGTATCAGGATGTCCTATCTCTTTTACAATCTGAACTGCCTCTTTGTTCTCTTCCAGGTACATTTTTAATATTTTATCAAGCAGGTAGTACGGTGGAAGAATATCCTGGTCGGTCTGATTAGGTTTCAGCTCTGCAGAGGGGGCCTTCTCAATAATTTCAACGGGAATAATATCATTTTCCCTGTTTATATAATCAGCTATCCTGTAAACATCTGTTTTATATACGTCGGCAATCACACCCAGGGCTCCGCACATATCCCCATAGAGTGTGGCATATCCGACTGCAACTTCCGATTTGTTACCCGTGGTAAGCAGCAGGTATCCGAATTTGTTAGATATTGCCATAAGGTACATTCCTCTTACCCTGGGCTGAATATTTTCTTCAGTAACATCTTCCGGAAGGTCCCCGAATACGGGTTTCATCACCTCTTTTACCCTCTCAAACACAGGCTGAATTGGAATCGTATCCGATGAGATGCCCAGATTTGCAATTAGTTTCTCTGAATCCTTCAGGCTCCCGGTACTTGAATACTCAGAAGGCATCATTATGACGTGTACATTTTCGCGGCCAAGTGCCTGAACGGCAATATAGGTTACCAGCGCAGAATCTATTCCTCCGCTTAAACCAACAAGTGCCTTCCTGAATCCCGTTTTCTGACAGTATTCCCTTACCCCGAAGATCAGTGCGTTCAGCACCTCTTCTTCATAGGATCCCTCGGCCTTTTCTATTGGAGTATATTCAGATTTTGTGTCAAATATAAAGTAATCCTCCCGGAATGCCTTACCCAGCATGCAAAGATTGCCCTTTGCATCAAAACACATGCTGCCGCCGTCAAATATCAGATCCGTCTGGGCTCCGGCACAGCAGACGTAGGCCAGCGGGATTTTGTCTTCTTTTGCGACAACTGAGAGCATTTCTTTCCTTTGCTCCCTTTTACCATAAGCATACGGGGATGCGGATATATTAAGCAGTACCGTTGCTCCCATTTTAACAAGTTTATTTACGGGGTCTGAGTCATATCTCCTTTTTTTCCAGAAATCTTTGTCGTTCCAGATATCCTCGCAAATTGAAAGACCCAGTTTCTCTCCCCTGAACTCATGGATTGCACAGAATTTGGCAGATTCAAAGTACCGGACTTCATCAAATACATCATAATTGGGAATAAGTGTCTTATTCTGTATAGCCTGAATACTGCCGTTATAGCATAGCAGTGCGGAATTATACACTCCTGTTCCAACGTCCTCAATTTCCTCGGTTATTGATCCGAATAACAGACCGGTCTCTCCGGTTTTGGACGCTATCAGTTTGGCGGAATCTTCAACTTTTCTCCTGAATTCTTCCTTCTCAACCAGGTCCAGCGGCGGATACCCGCACAAAGCCAGTTCAGGACAAATTACAAGATCAACATTATCTCTTACACCCTTTTCATAGTATTGCAGAATCTTATCTCTGTTCCCTTCAATATCACCTATGATCGAATTTATTTGACAAAGCGCTATTTTCATAATTCCCTGTTTTGTTAATAACAAAAATATAAAAGATATGATGCTTAAACAAATAAGAATCCCCTTTAGTTTAAGATAAAATGTTATCAATTTGAGTAATTTCCCGGTTCTTTAGCCCGGGACATTCCTGTTTTTATTCATTTGTTTCGTTATATTTCCCCCCGAAATATTTTGAACAAATACCATCTTTAATTATGCATTCTTTCTGGATTTACCCCGTACTGTTTCTGACAGGTACTATTGCCGGACTCATAGACGCAATTGCCGGTGGCGGCGGACTTATTACCTTACCGGTGCTCCTTAGCATGGGCTTCCCTCCTCATATGGCTCTGGGAACAAATAAATTTCAGTCCAGCTTCGGCAGCTTTACAGCTTCATATTATTATGTGCGCAAAGGCGGCGTATCTTTGAAGGATGCATTCGCAGGAATAGTATTTACTTTTATCGGTGCAGCGTTGGGTACCTGGAGTGTTCAGCAGGTAAACAGCGACGTGCTTAAAAATATCATCCCGTTCCTTCTGGTTGCAATCATTATTTACTCCTTCCTGACACCAAAACTCGGAGAAATTGATAAGCACCCCAGAATGAAGGCGAATACATTTTATCTTATTTTCGGCCTGCTGCTGGGGTTTTATGACGGGTTCTTCGGACCTGGTACAGGTTCCTTCTGGGCAATTGCATTCGTGGTTATGCTGGGCTTTAACCTTACTAAGGCAACCGGATATACCAAGGTGATGAACTTTACAAGCAATATTGTTTCGTTCGTCATTTTTATTGCCGGCGGATTCGTTTTCTTCGGGGCAGGACTGGCAATGGCTGCGGGACAAATACTTGGATCGCAGATCGGTGCCGGACTAGTAATAAAACGCGGCAGTAAGTTTATAAGGCCTATATTTGTTACAATGGTTATCCTGACCACACTGAAACTGCTCTACAGCAGCTTCTTTTAGTATTTTTCCATAGTGTAAGGACTTTGCTATAAATTTGTTATTTGGCTATTTTAATTGAACTTTATTGTAAATATTCTTCGAGGGGAAAGTGTCAAAACAGATATCATTATTGTTTTTGTTTATTCTGGCCATATTGGCAGGCTGCGGTAAAAAGGAGTTATCCCTGATGGATAAACTGGCAATTCAGGTAAAGGATACTACCCGTGCATTTTCTTATACTAATAAGAGATACGGTCAGTATTATGGCGAAACGAATGCCTTCTTCAAGGATGGGTGGCAGGGATGGACACTGAAGGAGCAAAGGATATTTAATGATTACGGGTTTGATAATAACGGCCAGCTTTTATCGCGTACAAAAGCTTCAGCAACGGTCTATCCGCATTTACTGGAAAGAACCTTCAGTGACGGGAGCAAAGAGAAATTCTTTTTTGCCGACAGCCTGGACCTGATTATAATAGATTTCCAGGCTGGATCGGGCAGGAATATCACTTTCCGGCTGAACGGCCTCGCCGGGAAGGATGATTTTGTGCTGGACAATAATATTGTCCGCCATGATATAAGCCAGATTATCCCGAACAGCTTTCTCTTTATTTCATCCGACAAAAAGATAAAAAGTGCGGGCAAAAAGGGTGATTACTTTGCGATGGAAATTGAGGGTGAAAGCCAGGCCAGAATATTCCTGATGGTTTCATCCACAACACCCGATTTTCAGCAGCTGATTAAAAACGGCGACGCCCTGATTGCTAAAAAGCAGCACCGGATAGAAATACTGCTGGCAGGAAGCTATGTTAAAACCAACAATGAGAATTTTGATAAAGCCCTTATGTGGGCTAAAATATCGCTGGACGCCTTGATTACCGTCCAGGATACTAAAGGTATTTTTGCAGGACTGCCATGGTTCAATAATTACTGGGGCCGCGATACTTTTATTTCCCTGCCTGGAGCTACCTTTGTTACAGGCAACTTCAATGATGCAAGGGATATACTCCTTTCATTCTCAAGATACCAGGATAAAACCCCGGGCAGCCAGTATTACGGCAGGATACCAAACAGGATCACGCTGAAAGAAGCAATTTATAACACTGTTGATGGTACCCCGTGGTTTGTTATCCAGTCATACAATTACTATAACAGCTCTAACGATCTGGAATTCCTGAAAGAGATATACCCTTCGGTTAAGCTGGCTTTTGAGGCAGCCGTAAAAAACAACGTAGATGATAAAGGATTCCTGACGCACAAGGATGCGGAAACATGGATGGACGCAGTAGGCCCTGATGGCCCCTGGTCACCCAGAGGCAGCCGGGCAAATGATATACAGGCATTATGGTATAAACAGCTGACCAGTACCGGTGAAATTGCGCTGGTAATGAAGGATACTGCACTTGCCAGATCGGCCCTGGCACTATCCCAAAAACTTGCACTTAATTTCCAGAAGTATTTTGTAAATGAAAATTCGGGGACCGTTTACGATAGGCTTAAAGCAGACGGCTCACCCGACAGCTCATTACGCCCGAACCTGTTTTTTGACCTGAATGAACCTGCGTTTTTCCCGTCGGCGCTGACGCGACTGAAAATTCTTTCCAACGCCATGCAGAACCTGGTACTGCCATATGGGGTGCTTTCATTATCGCAGAATGATCCAAACTTCCATCCATACCACCAGTATCCGCCTTACTATGTGAAGGACGCGGCCTACCACAACGGAATTATATGGCAGTGGACTACAGGACCTGTGGTACAGGCCCTGTGCGGTTTCGGAAAACAGGACCTTGCCTGGACATTAACTCAGGAATTAAGCCATCAGATACTGGACCGCGGTGCTGCAGGTACACTTGCCGAGCTTTCTGATGCAATGCCCAGAGATGGTGAAAAAGATGCAAGGCTGAGCGGCACATTCAGCCAGGCATGGAGTCTTGCCGAGTATATAAGGAATTTTTACCAGGACTATCTGGGGGTGAAACCCGATGCCCCTCACAAGGCACTTTATCTCCTGCCTACTCTGCCGGCTGAACTGACAAATATAGAATTTGACCAGAAGATTGGCAACGACGTCGTCAGAATAAAATATGTATTTAACGATGATAATTACAGAGTCAGCGTTGACGCTTCCGGTATTAAGGATTCGCTTGATATCGGCATCGGTTTATTCAACCGTGCTGATGCAAACTTCCAGCTTAAAACTGTAATAATGAAAAACGACAAGCTGATTGTTGATGTCCCCGCGCATTCAAATTCACTGCAGGATCTCAAGGTAACAAGAAATAACAAACTGATCTCAGTCTCCTCTCAGATCTATAATGAGCCTCCCGCAAATGTTGACCTGTTTAACAGCATAAAATTTGCTGCTCCGCATCTTAATAAGAATCTGAAGGCGTTACAGGGTCCCGGTTACAATCTTCTTAAAAACAGCGAAATCAAAAAGGAAAATGGCAGTGCAAAAGTTTTAATAGATAAACAGGATCCTGAAAAGGATGAAGCCTGGCAGTATCCTGCAAACCCCAGCTTTGTTGATGGAATTCTGGACTTAACAAACTTTGTTCTGCGTGAAGATGCTGATAATTATTACTTTACGCTGAAGTTCAGGAAACTTACAAATCCCGGCTGGCATAATGAATATGGATTTCAGCTTACGTTCGCAAGTATTTGTATTCAGGGTGAGGACAAGGAACTCCGCAGCAGAAATGTTGGTCTTAACTCCGCATATACACTTCCCCCGGAGAGAGCCTTCAGCAGGCTAATAAATGTCGGCGGAGGCTTTGAAATAAAAGATGCCTCTGGGAAAATACTCTCAGCCTACATTCCCGCTCCGGAAGACCTCAGGAACCCTCTGGGCAGCATAAGAACGGGTATGATCAGTTTTTCGGTACCAAAGAGACTGCTGGGGACCATATCAGAGCATTCAGCAATAACAATCCTCACCGGAGCCCAGGATGACCATGGCGGGGCCGGTGTGGGTGAATTCAGGACGGTGAACCAGGCGGTCTCAGAATGGCAGGGCGGAGGCAAAAAGAAACCTGCCGATCCTAATGTTTATGACGTTCTTACAATAAATTAATCCGGATTTAGAAGGTATATCAAGGGTCGAATCATGAAAAAGTTTATCTTTCTGTTTTTGTTGGTTTCATTGAAATGTATTTATCCTCAGCAGATGCTCATCCTTGATTCGGAGTGCATCCCGCACGCTGATACAGCTCTCGTTTTCGTTCCATCAGGTGATAACAGCAATGAGAACTATCCCCTGCTTTTTATGCTCCACGGCTGGAGCGGAAACTATAACCAGTGGCATGACATTACAGGCGGACTCCAGGCATATGCCGATAAATATAAGTTCATAATCGTATGCCCCGACGGTTTCTATGATTCATGGTATGTCGACAGTCCGGTTAAAAGCAACAGTCAGTATGAAACATTTTTCATAAATAAACTGCTGCCTGAAGTAACCGGTAAATATCATCCTGATACAGCAAATATATTTATTACAGGTTTAAGCATGGGCGGACATGGTGCAATGATGATGATGCTGAAACATCCTGATATTTTCAAAAGTGCCGGCAGTACCAGCGGCATTCTGGATATTACTGAATTCCCTGACCGCTGGAGCATGCTTAATGCCCTCGGCAAATATACCGAAGTACCTTCCAACTGGAATAAGAATTCGGATTTCATTATTCTTGATAAAATAAAAGGCTTGAATAAGGAGATCATCTTTGATTGCGGCACTGAGGATTTTGCATACAATGTAAACAGGAAGTTCAATGATAAGTGCATTTCACTGAAGGTAAAAGCTACATTTGTTTCCCAGCCCGGTAGCCACAACAGGGATTACTGGAAAGGTACTATTGACAATCATTTCAGGTTCTTTAAAAGGCTGGCGGAAAGAAAAGAACATTAATATAAAAAAGAATAATTTTAACCGTCTTTACATAGAACTTTTTATCTGATGCATAGTCTAAACAAGTAGAACTAAGCTAAAAAGGAGTAAAGCCATGCGTGAAAGATTATATCGTTCCAGAACAGACAAAATGCTGGCGGGTGTTGCCGGTGGGATTGCAGAATATTTTGACATTGATCCTGTAATTGTAAGAATTATTTTTGTTGTAGCTGTACTTACAACTGGACCAATAGGATTACTTGCCTACATTTTGTTCTGGATAGTTGTTCCTTACCGGGAAGATGTTGTTGTATCACCTGCCGGTACATACCAGACAGCTCAGGAGCCGGTTTCCGGCGAGGCCGCACCAGGTCAGGAAACACCGAAGGCCGGGGTTCACGTTTCCAACAGGAAGCCTGTATTCGGTTTAATACTCATAATTGTAGGTATGATTTTCCTGGCTGAACGTTTCTTCCCCTACTTTGAAGTACATCACTTCTGGCCCTTAATTTTAGTGGCCATAGGCGTAGGTTTATTACTGAAATCTTCTAAAAAAATATAACCGGAGAGGACAATGAGAACACATCATCTATTCTGGGGTATACTGTTTGTGACTCTGGGTGTACTGGTTCTTCTTAATAATTTTGCCGTTTTGGATTTCAACTGGGATTTTCTCTGGAACCTCTGGCCTCTGATTCTAATCGTCCTGGGTGCATTTTTCATATTCAGGGACGTCAAATACAGGTGGGTATTTGTACTGATAATGGCGTTTCTGCTGGGATTGGTGATATTTGCAGGGTTTAAGAGTCTGGATTTCTTCTATCATGGCGATTTTGAGGATTTTAACATTCAGACCCAGGAATTCAGGGAGCCGTATAATGATAGTATCAGGAAGGCAAAACTATCGGTTGAAACTGCTATGGGAACCATAGACCTGAAAGGCGTCTCAAATGACCTGATTGAAGCCAGGGCTAAAGGCGGATATGGCACCTATTCTATGGATAACCAGACTACAAACGAGATGGCCGATATCCGCTTTGAGCTGGAACACGGGCACAGGGAATTTCATGGAATTCATAAGCAGTATATTGATATGAAGCTTAATCCAAATCCGCTCTGGGATTTGGATTTTAATGTAGGGGCCGCATCGGTGGACCTGGATCTGGGTGATTTTAAGACTGAAAATATCTTTATGAAATCCGGAGCGGCATCCATAAAACTAAAGCTGGGTGATAAAGGCGAAAGAACCAACGTAAAGTTTGAATCAGGCGCTTCCTCGCTTAATATTATGGTTCCAAAGGATTGCGGTTGTGAGATAAATACAGATATCCATCTTTCAGACAAGCACTTTGATGAATTTGTGAAAGTTGATAACAATGTATACAGAACCGCCGATTTCGATAAAGCTGCAAAAAAGGTATATCTGGATATCAACGCCGGTATTTCATCAATAAAAGTTGACAGGTATTAAGAAAAATAAACAGTTTTGGAACGGCGTCATTTTTTCTTCTTTTTATCAGACCCGGGTTTCCAGAAATATTTTTCCATTAGTACGCATCCATCCTTATCGAACTCGACGCCCTCAGACTTCAAGAGCTCTTCCATAATATCCGGACTGCCGAAATGCATCCGGCCGGTAAGAGCTCCGAAACGGTTAACCACCCTGTGGCACGGAATGCCCGAATCCTTTGCTCCATTCAGGGCCCAGCCGACTGTCCTGGCCGATGACTTTACGCCGCAGACTTCTGCAATTGCTCCGAATGTAGTTACCCTTCCGTAAGGGATCCTGCCAACAACTTCATATACCCTGTCAAAAAAATCCTCCCGTTCTTTGGATGACTTTTTCTTCGGTTTATTTTTCTCTGATTTTAACTGAACCATAATAGTATCCTTAAAAGGGATCACTCTCCCATAACTTTAATTATCAGCCTTTTCCGGCGCTGGCCGTCAAACTCTGCATAGTATATCTGCTGCCATGGGCCGAAATCTAATTTACCGTTTGTAACCGGCACGATGACCTCGTGATGAATCAGCAGGCTTTTCAGATGGGCATCTCCGTTATCCTCACCAGTCCTGTGATGACGGTAATCCGGATTAAATGGGGCCATTTTCTCGAGCCATTCGTCTATATCCTGTATGAGTCCCGATTCCGCGTCATTTACGTATACTCCGGCTGTAATATGCATAGCCGAAACGAGTATCATTCCTTCATATATTCCGCTTCTGGAGAGCACATCTTCGACTTCCCGCGTAATATTAATATATTCACGGTGTTTTTTAGTATTAAACCAGAGATATTCAGTAAATGTTTTCATTATAATTCCTTTATCTTACAATACTATAATAATATACCAATGTTAAACCCAAATGCGAAAGTATACTTGCTGATTAACATATCATATGAAGAGGGTTTCATCATTGAGAAATTAAGGTTATATACTACCCTGCTGTCTTTGGACGGCACATAATCGAACCCAAGTACAGCCGTCAGTGAAGTACTGCTGTACTCATTGCCATCCAAAACAAAAGTCATGTTTGTATGCTGCTGTGAGCCAAGATAATATGAATCCGCATTAAATTCAAGCCTTTCCCTTGTAGTGTTGTTATAGCCTAATCCAAGTCCGGCATAGGGGCAAACACCCACCTTGTTCCTCAGGTAATAGTGAAACGATAAATACAGGTCACTGAATATTAAACTCATGTCAGTTTTGCTAGTAAAACCATTTGTCTCAATATTCTTATAGTTTATAACTCCCGAGGCAAATGAGGCCATAACTACAAGGTTATTAGTAATTTTGTATCCAGCAGCAGCCGTATATCCGAATCCGAGAGTTGTATGCAGCGTCACGGGCACATCAAATGTCAGTACACTGGTTTTGAAGGAATATTCCACATCTTTTGGCGATGGATTATAAAACATAGTTCCGCCTGCGTAAATTCTGAACTGATAATCATTTACTTCATCCACTTCCCATTTTTTTCTTTCGGTTTCCTGAACTTTATATTTCTCCAAAGTATTCTTCCTGCTGGATCTTATCATTTCCATGTATTCGGCTGTAAAATAGGGATTATTCTTGATGGCGTTTTCAATTTCTTCGCATTCGGCGACAGATGACCTGAAATCACCCGTTTTACTCAGCTCCTGCGCTTTCCTGTATCTGGCGTCAATATCATTTTTGACACTGGCAACGAACCTGTTCTTAAAAAATCTGGCAATATAAAAATCCTTTATTGCTGCATCAGCGTCCCCCTTTTGTGCGGATATTTCAAATCTTGAATATACCCTGGCAGCATATTGCCCTGCATAAGGTTCCTCATACTTATGTTTCAAGGATTTTGCCTGCTCTATGAAACCATTCTTATCCTTCTCCTGCAGGTTTTTAAGTACCCTGACAATATTATCATAATCACCTTTTATTTCATCAGGGTAGTTTCCTGACCGGAGGCTATTTTCAAGTTGTTCAACATTACCAGCAAATAACAAAGAATCCAATGTGCTTACCGGGTCGGGAGAGTTAACTTCCTGTGCCAGGGACAAACCGGATAATAAAATTAAAAATGAAAGGAATAACCGCATTACTGATCTCCATAAAATATTATTTAAATGAGCCATGAAGGACAGGAGCACCATAACCATAAAACTGCCTTCAGGCTGTCCTGATAGGAAGCCTCCTGTAATAATTGTTAAAGCAGGTCAAATATTATTTAATAAAAGAATCGGAATTGTATATCGAAGCACACCGGGTACAAAATTCTTAGCATAATTTCAGGATGCGTTGCAATATAAAAATTGAGAGTAAAAAAGGCAAAGAGATGCAGACGTAAATTTACACCGCTGCAGCAGTAAACCATGCTGCAGCGGCATATTAATTATCATGTGGAATGGTGCTGAGAGAACATAGAGAGATATGCCTTGATGAACTTATTAAGGTCGCCGTCCATCACACCCTGAACGTCAGAGGTTTCAACATCTGTCCTGTGGTCCTTTACCATATTATAAGGATGGAAGACGTAGGAGCGGATCTGGCTTCCCCACTCGATCTTCATTTTGCCCTTTTCAATTTCATCCAGTTCAGCTTCCTGTTTTTCTCTTTCGATCTGGTAGAGTTTGGATTTAAGGAGCCTCATTGCATTTGTTCTGTTCTGGAGCTGTGACCTTTCTGTCTGGCAGGCAGCCACCACACCCGAAGGGATGTGAGTTATTCTGACGGCGGTTTCCACCTTATTTACGTTCTGGCCGCCCTTACCTCCGGACCTGTATGTATCGACTCTAAGATCAGCAGGGTTAATATCAATTTCAATTGTGTCATCCACTTCCGGTATAACAAAAACGGAAGCGAAGGAAGTATGTCTTCTTTTATTCGCGTCAAACGGGGAAATTCTTACGAGACGGTGGACTCCGTTTTCGGCTTTCAGGTATCCATATGCAAATTCGCCGGTAACTTCAATTGTGGCGCTTTTAATGCCGGCACCATCGCCGTCGAGCATATCGAGCACGCTCATTTTGAACCCATTCTGTTCGCCGTATCTGAGATACATTCTCATCAGCATCTCGGCCCAGTCCTGTGCTTCCGTACCGCCTGCTCCGGAGTGGATAGTAAGAATGCAGTTCTTATCGTCGTCCTTGCCGCTGAGCATGTTCTTAAATTCAATATTTCCCAGCGATTCACCCAGCTGTTCCAGTTCCTTCTGGACGTCTTCGATAAATGAATCGTCATTCTCTGAGCGGGCCAGTTCTATGATGTCGTTTATACTGTCACTTTTCTTCTTTACGTCTGCCCACATATCCACCCAATCCTGCAGAGATTTGATCTGCTGAAGAACTTTCTGTGCCTCCTGCTGGTCGTTCCAGAAAGCCGGGTCCTCTGTTTTAAGTCTTAATCCCCTGATCTTTTCTTCTTTGGCATCTAAGTCAAAGATAACTCCGTAAATTATTGATCCTGGTCTGATATTCGGATAATTTTCTTACTTCTTCGTCGTACATTAACGTACCCTTTTTAATTACTGAAAATACATTTGAGCAGCCTGAAAAATAACATTTTTATTTCATATAAAACAGACGTTTATACGTCAATTTCCATTCTTAGCAGTGCTGCAGCCAGGGTTTTGCCCTGAGCGTCATGTTTTAATGAAACAGTGCCGCCGCCGCCTAAAGTTTCGTGCAGCAGAAAGTTAAGTGCCCTGAGGTTAGGGAGCTCATATCTCTCCACTTCACCAAAGCAGATTCCCTTAAAATGTTCCTTAACCTTTTCTGCAGTGAGGCATTCGCGTATTGTTTTATATCCCTCATCGTCATAGGCAATGATGCCTATATTTGCGGCGTCACCCTTATCGCCGCTTCTGCCGTGGGCTAATTCGCGCAGTTTTACCTTCATAAGTTCATCTCCATTATTTTTACTTCAGGGACAACCATACTTTTAGGTATAAGAGCCGGCCAGTAGGCCACTACTTCGCTCGGTTTGGGTCTGCCCCCTGCGAATCCTGTAACTGAAGGAGGTCCGGTCAGGATCAAAGGAGCAATTTCCTTTCCAAAGCGTTCAACTGAAGGCTGGTCGCCCGAACGCACTGCCACTCTGAGCATCACTTCATTAATACTGTCTTCATCCACCGGGACCGACAAAGGGCCGTGGCAGGAATTATATCCCACGTATTCAGTTCTTATCTCGTCAAATTTCAGTGAAAGATTTGCTAGTCTTTTGCGCAGGATCTGGTCGGCTGCCATTGCCTTTTTAAGGGCATCGGGCCACGAATAGGTAAGTGTTCCAACTGCTGAAAAGCCTGCTTCATAGGAGCAGGAAACTTTATAGAATTCCGTTTCAGGTTTACCTTTTACGCCATACATTTTCACTCTGTTATTGCCCTGGTCATCCAGTCTGATGGACGTAAAATCGGCCACACAGTCGGGTGTAATGTACGAAGCCGGGTCTCCTATTTCGTAAACGAGCTGTTCCGCGACGGTTTCAAAGCTGACTCTGCCGCCCAGTTTTTCATGTTTAGTAATTACAACGCTGCCATCGGGGTATGCCTCTGCGATCGGGAATCCGACGTTTGCCATATCATCAATTGACTGCCAGTCGCCCATGAAATTTCCGCCCGAAGCCTGGGCACCGCATTCCAGGATATGGCCTGCAACGGTTCCTGCGGCCATGAGGTCATACTCACCTTTCTTCCATCCGAATTCGTGAATCATTGGGGCGAGGGTTAATCCCGTATCCGTTGTGCGTCCCGTTATTACAATATCCGCTCCCCTGTTAAGGGCCTCAACGATGGGGAAAGCACCGAAATACACGTTAGCGCTAAGGAGCTTATCCTTATACCCCTCAATACTTTCGCCTGTTTCCATATTATTGAGGAGACATCCGGAGGCGATAATTTCATCGATCCGTTCCTTGATATCATCGCCGAGCACGACTCCTATTTTTATGCTGGTTATTCCCAGATCTTTTGCCACCTTAAATACGGCTTCAGCGCATGCCATCGGGTTCACGCCTCCGCCGTTAGTAATGACCTTAATGCCTTTTTGTGTGCAGACCGGGAGAATTCTTTTCATCAGTTCCGGGATATCCCGGGCATAGCCCATTGCAGGGTTCTTATTCTTCTGTTTCTGCAGGATGGACATGGTAACTTCGGCAAGGTAATCCATTACGAGATAATCAATTTCCCCGTTAATGACCTGGTTATAGGGAGCTTCGATCATGTCGCCCCAGAACCCCTGGCCCGATGCAATTCTGATCTTTTCTTTCATGATGGCTCTTTAAATAGTGATAATAGATAATATATCAATTTCCGGTCATTGAAGAAATTTTAAAATCTCATCTCTGATGTTATCCAGGTCGCTGGGGTTTGCTATATCAAACCAGCGGATTCTGTCATCCCTGCGGAACCAGGTCATTTGCCGTTTAGCAAAGCGCCTGGTATTTCTTTTTATCAGTTCAACGGCTCTTTCGAGCGTAATTTCTTTATTGAGGAAGGCAAATATCTCTTTATAACCGACAGTATTGAGAGAGTTAAGGTCCTTTCCGTATCCCATTTCAAGCACCCTGCGGGCTTCATCCACGAGACCGTGAGAGATCATATAGTCCACCCTGTTCTCAATATTCCGGTAAAGCACCGCGCGGTCCCAGTTAAGGCCGAACTGCAGGAATTCCACGTCGATATTTCTTTGGTAATCGCCGTGGTGTTCGAGTATGGAGCGGCCGGTGAGGTGGAAAACCTCCAGAGCTCTCATCACCCTTTTCCAGTTCTGGGGCAGCATAGTTTCAGCCGCCGCGGGATCGGCTTTTTTCAGCTGTTCATACAGGTATTCGCGACCCTGTTCATCGAGGATTGACTTAAACCTGGCGCGCAGGTCATCATCGGTATCAGCCGTGTTGAAAATCCCATCGGTTACTGCTTTTACATAGAGGCCCGATCCGCCGGAAACTATTGGAATTTTGCCTTTGCCCAGCAAGGCATAGATTATATTCAGGGCATCCTGTTCGAACTTTGAGACATTAAAATCCTGGTCAGGCGTAAGGGAGTCTATAAAGTGATGTTTAACGGCCGTCAGCTCGTCCGGAGAAGGCTTAGCCGTACCGATATCGAGGTATTTATAGACCTGGCGGCTGTCGGCAGAAATGATTTCTGTTTTAAGGGTTTCTGCCAGTTTAAGGCTGAGGGCAGTTTTTCCTGAGCAGGTTGGACCCGTAATAACTATTACTTTTCGTTCCAACCTTCTCTTCCTATCAGGGGGACAAAGGCGAATTTAGGCACCTCTTCAGTAGTAAAGGTATCGTCGCCGGTTTTAGTAATGATTTTGAGTGTCTGTGATTTCCTGTCACCCACGGGGATAACGAGTTTTCCGCCGGTTTCGAGCTGTTTTTTCAGGTTAACGGGAACGATGGGGCTACCTGCGGTTACGATGATACCGTCGTAAGGAGCATATTCCAGCCATCCTATGGTGCCGTCGCCTATACGGCAGACAGCTCTTACGCCCAGCTTATCGAAAAGCTTTTGAGTCCTGAGGGAAATTTCCGCCTGTCGTTCGATAGTATAGACTCTCATGCCCATATTGTGCAGGATTGCGGCCTGGTAACCCGAGCCGGTGCCTATTTCCAGGACCTTACTGCCCGGTTTGAGTCTGAGTGCCTGTGTCATAAAAGCGACAGTATAAGGTTGTGATATAGTTTGTCCAAATCCGATTGGCAGAGCAACGTCTTTATATGCATGAGGGATCATAATTTCAGGAACAAAAAGGTGTCTTTCCACTTGTGAAACAGCTTTAAGGACTGTCTGATCAGTTATGCCATTCTTTGCGAGTTTTTGGACTAGTTCTTCTCTTTCGATTTCGTACATTTTCCAGCATTAATAATTAATTAAGTATATAACAATTTAAACTTTATTTAGGTCAAATTAAATATTAAGTTTACATAAAAATTAAGGAGAATATGGCAGGGTTAATACTGGGAGCATTATTAATAATGCTAATGCGTGTCTGTGACGTTACTATAGGTACAATGCGGACTATTTTAGTTGTTCAGGGCAAGAAGTATTACGCCGGGTTAGCAGGTTTTTTTGAAGTTCTCATCTGGATAACTGCGATGCGGTACATTGTTCAGCACATGGATAACACATTGAACCTGTTCGGGTATGCCACCGGTTTTGCTATAGGGAACATACTTGGGATAACATTAGAACAGAAGATCGGGCTCGGGTACATACAGATTAATGTCATTTCGAGGCATTGTGCTGATATTGTAGCCGACACGTTAAGGCGTTCGAGGTTTGGGGTGACTATACTGCCCGGGGAAGGCGGTGCAGGCGGAGTAGCCATACTTGTAGTAATATTAAAAAGGAAGCAGCAGAAATCCGTAGTGCAGCTGATTGAGTCGGTAGATCCCGGAGCCTTTATAACTATTCAGCCTTCAGTGCCCTACCGTGGATTTATACATGGTTCGAGAAAATAGTTAAGATTTTTTTGCAAAAAGTTATTGCAAAATTTGCAGATTGGTGTTATATTTAATGCATCAAATTTGAATTGTATTTATTCAAGTTCTTATGATAAAATGAAACGCGGGAATAGCTCAGTTGGTAGAGCGCAACCTTGCCAAGGTTGATGTCGCGGGTTCGAGTCCCGTTTCCCGCTCTACGATCCACCTAAGCGGTGGATTTTTTATATGATAACATTAGATTATCTGTTATATTAAGAAAAGATAAGTTTTAGAAAGTCATATAAAGTTCCGGATTATATTTATGGCGGTGTAGCCAAGTGGTCCAAGGCGAAGGTCTGCAAAACCTTTATTCGTCGGTTCGAATCCGACCGCCGCCTCTCAGAAAGCCTCGGGATAAATTTATTTCCGAGGCTTTTTTTATGCCCTTTTTCATCATACGGACTAAATTTGATTCAGTTCATCTCACTTCCTTTTTCCGGGTTGAATTCATTACCTATAATTTTTTCAATATTTATTTAATTGTGCACATCCATATATGTATCCGGCTGCCATCCGGCAGCCGACGGGCGTGCGCCGCGCGCCCCTCTTATGTTAAATGTCAAGCCCCAGCAAATAACTATGAATTCCTGGTCCTGTTCTTTTTGGGTTTCTTGCATTTTTATTTTATGTCATCAAGAATAGCTTAGTTCATAAAACCGCCTTATTGATGCATTACCGGATAAACTCACATATAAGCTATAGAATCATCCTCTTATAAGCAGACAGTAATACTTGTTTTAGAGCTGCAAGGCTTCTTTTATTTTTATAGCTTTTGAATATAATGGGTCTGCAGCCTACGAAAAGCAGACATATATTTTTCAATATAGCTGCAGGGGCGCGAAAGCAGGACCCTGTGATTTTCAGATTACAAGCTTTATAGGTGTATTTTCCAGTAATACAAAGAACAATGTCATTTTAGTTTAGAGCTGTTTATTCCCTTGCCAAACATTTCTTTTATGCTGCCTGGATCATCTTTATGGGCTCACCCGTACGAAGGACGTACATAATTCTTGATAGAACGTGTCTTGCTATCTTAATGATTGCCTTTTTCTTATTCATTCTATTCTGGTACTTTAAGAACATACTTTTAAGAGTTCCGTCATATCTTACTGCAACCCAGCTTATTTCAATGAGTATCTTCCTGAGGTGGTTGTTCTTTCTCTTACTCAGAGATCCCTTCTTTTCTCTTTCTCCGCTCGAGTGCTCCGAAGGGACAAGCCCCACGTACTTGCTTAAGCCATCCAGGTCCCTGAACCTTCGGATCTCATCAAGTTCTGTGGCTATCATCATGCCTGAGGTAGTGCTTATGCCCCGTATGCTGTGCAGGCTTTCAGAGATTTTTCCGTATTTTTCATTACGCGAGAGCTTCCTTATTTCTCTATTCATCTTCAGTATGATACTCCTTAATGACTGCAGCTCCTCTAAGAGCATATCCAGGGACAGTCTCACACACTTATTCTTAAATTCGAGATGCCCTAAGTAATCAATGTACCTTCCGGACCAGTTTTGCTCCATCCCCTCATCACCTTCAGGCACCTTTATCCCGTACTGATTCAATAGCCCCTTGATCTGATTCTTGCATCTGGTCATCTTAGAGGTAAACTGGCTTCTCGTCCTTAGAAGTGTCCTCTCCCCCTGTGATTCCTCACTCGGAACATGTATTGCTTCCAGGTTCCCTTTGGAAAGCTCGCGTGCAAGCTTCCTGGCATCAACAGGATCGGTCTTGTTTTGTCTTTCCTTGTCTTTGGTCGGTATGTCTGCCGCATTGACTACGATGTTCCTAATTCCAAGAGTTCTTAAGGCCCTATGGACCCAGAAAGAGCAGAATCCCGCCTCATAGGCCGAGTAGTACTCAGCCTGAGCGTAGAACCTCTTCAGGTGTCTTAAAAGTATTTCAGGATCAGAATTCTGAGAGAATACTTCCACTATATCATCTCTTAGCCAAATGGCCACTTTCCAGGATTTCTTATGCACGTCAAGACCTACATATATCTTTTCACCCTTATAGCTTGCCTTTTCTTTATCCTTACTTACTGAATTCTTAGATGCAAAAGAACTATTCTTTTGAGAATTATTCTTATGAGAATAATTCTTTGAAAAATTGTTGTTTTTCTTTAAGGATATTTTCTTAACTTTCATATGAAAACCTCGCTTTTAGTTGAATTGTTTTGTTTGATTCACTAAATAATTTAATAAAAAAGCTGAGGTTTTCATCTATTTAAACATAATGCCTACAAAACA
>JBLMZM010000202.1:0-3872 GCA_050258815.1 Ignavibacteriales bacterium | reverse complement strand
GATATTTTGGGTAATGAGACTAATGATGGTCTTTATGCCCCACATAAACCTATACTTGCAAGCGCCTACGTTCAGGATAAAATTGAATTCGAGGATCTTATTATTAATGCCGGCTTAAGATTCGATTACATAAATATCGACAATAAAATGTTTAAGGATCCTACAAGACCTGAACTGTCTATCAATAAGGCAACAGGAAGGCTTATTGAAGATGGATTTATAGATGTTCCATCTTACAGCTCTTTTAGCCCGCGCCTGGGATTTTCATTTCCTGTAACTGACAGGACCGTATTTCATGCCCAGTGGGGAAAATTCGTTCAGCAGAGCAGGCTTACCGATGTATATATGGGCTATGTCAGGCAGGGATCTGATATCAGGGGCGGACTATTTATCGGATCTCCTATTGGCCAGAACCTCAGGCCGACAAGTACTATACAATACGAAATCGGCTTCTCGCAGAGAATTCTCGATTTTATATCTTTCGATATTACGGGCTATTACAAAGATATCAAGGATCAGATTGTTTTTGTTGCACAGCATGTTGATAAAAACTCTCCATTCCAGTCATATAATACTCTGGCTAATGGCGATTTTGCCACCACCAAAGGTATTGAGATATCAGGAACCATGAGAAGATTCAACAGAATATCATTAAATGCTTCTCTTTCGTTTCAGGATGCGCGTGGAACAGGGTCCTTCCCGAACTCTAACCGCGGAATCGTTGGTGCACCGCTGGATGGATCTACTGTATTTAATCCTGTATATATCTCTCCGCTTGAATTTAATAATTCAATCAGAGGGAATCTGAACATTGATTACCGGTTCGCAGAAAATGATGGCCCTGGCTTCCTCAAAAATTCAGGGGCTTCAATACTGCTTTCCTTCAACAGCGGCCATCCTTTTACAAGAGGTGAGGGCGCCTCAAATCTTGAGGGTGATGCCAGAAGCCGTTATGCAGTTGAACCGCTTAATGCTTCAACTACACCACCGGTATTCCAGGTCGACCTTAAAATTGACAAGACATTTACGTTATTCGACAAACTTAACGCAAACGTTTATGTCTGTGTAATTAATCTTTTTGACAGAAGGAATATTGAAAACGTATTCCTGAGAACCGGTTCACCCACCGACGATGGATATATCAGTGATCCGGAACTTTCGGCCAAACTAATTGAAGCCTATGGACAGAAATACGTCGATCTTTATAAGGCTATGAACATTGACTACTATGAACAATATCAGCAGTCAATCAGTCTTCAGACAACGCCCAGGTTCTACGGTCCTCCGAGACAGATTAGAGTGGGCTTGAGGCTGGAATATTAAAGATTAGCTGAAAACTGTCAACTACAACAGAATTTTGGAGAATAAAATGAATAAAACCTATCCCAGAATAATATACCTCATATTATTTTCATTTCTTATCCTGCAGAACCTGCCTGGTAAGGATTTGAAAAATAATGATAACAGCAGGAAGATGCATAAGACTTCTTCTGCCGGACCTATATATACTCATTTTAATATTAATAAGATATCAACGTGGATAAAAAATGATGGCGAATCCGATATCAGTCAAACTGGCAGCAACTCTGGTTTTACTTTCCCTAAAGGAGGCAACAGCCAATGCGTTTATCAGTCCGGATTTCTCTGGGGAGGCGTTGTCGATACATTGATCCATGTAGGAGGATCAGCCTACACGCAGGGACTTGTACCCGGGAAGATATTAAGCAATGGCCAGCCTGAGGATCCCCTGGCTCCTAATGTGCATATCTACAGAGTAAGGCCTGATTATAAAACGGCATCATTTACTGCCGAAATTCATGATGGTGAGGGAACCTTTGAACAGATATTTGCCCAGTATGAAAAGGACTGGAAGGAATGGCCGGCTCAGGATGGTGCTCCTTTTAAGGATGTTGACGGCGATAACAGATATAATCCGGAGATAGATATACCCGGCGTACCCGGTGCTGATCAAACTATCTGGTTTGTTGCTAACGACCTTAACAGGGATATAACACAAAGAATGTATGGTTCTGACCCGATGGGTATAGAAATGCAGGCTACAATCTGGGGCTATAACCAGGATGGCGCTCTTGGAAATATGATGTTCAGGAAGTATAAAATTATAAATAAGAGCGGAAAAACATTTAAGGATATGTATGTCTCCATGTTCTCAGATACCGATATTGGTACCGCGACTGATGACTTCGTAGGCTGCGATACAACACTTAGTCTTGCATTTGGTTACAATGCCAAAGCCAAGGATGCTACTTATGATTACATACCTCCGGCCGTTGGCTTCGACTTTTTCCAGGGCCCTGTAGTGCCTGGTAACAGCGATGATGTTGCAACTGCCGGCGGAAGAAGAATACCCGGAAAGAAAAACCTTGGAATGACTGCTTTCTATTTCTTTATTAACGGCGATCCTATTTATATAGACCCACAGCAGTCGCAGTATACTACCGGGACACTGTATTTCTATAACCTTTTTCAGGGAAAAGTTGCCTCAACAGGGCAGTATTTCCCGATACCGTCTTCATTAGGCGGAGGAGAAACTAAATTCCCTCTGTCCGGTGACCCGCTTACCGGCAAAGGCTGGGTTGATGGAATTCAGCATCCGGCAGGAGACAGAAGACTTGGCATGGCCTCGGGACCCTTTACAATGGCAGACAGAGATACTCAGGAAATTGTTGTTGCCGAAATTGCTGCCGGAGCAGTCAAGGGCGTCGACAGACTGGGGGCGCTTGGCCTCCTGAAGTTTTATGACCTGCAGGCCCAGACTGTTTATGATAATTCTTTCAACGTGACCAATCCGCCTCCTGCACCCAAAGTATCAGTAACTACTTTGGATAAGGAAATAGTTCTGGATTGGGGAGATGATCCGGAATATGTCAAACAGCTGGAGAATTCTAACAATAATGGCTTTGTATTCCAGGGGTATAATGTCTATCAGTTTCCTAACAGTTCAGCATCATTGTCGGAAGGTAAACGTATCGCAACCTTCGATATTAATGACGGCATTGGAAAAATAGAAGGTCTTAAATTTGATCCTGCCTCAGGTGTCGTAATGAAATCGGTGCTCCAGTTCGGAAGCGATATTGGAATTAAACGCAATATTTCAATCAAAGAAGATGCATTCAAGAGTATGCTTCCATTTAATAACGGGTCCCGGTATTATTTTGCGGTTACTGCTTATAGTTATAACCCTGATCCAAATGCAGTGCCTAATACACTTGAAACTCCTCCGGTTATTCTGACAGTGGTTCCTGAATCTTTAACGCCGGGAGTAAGATTGCCCGGAAAATATGGGGATGTAATAGCGGTTAACCATGAGGCCGGGCGCACTGATGCGAAGATCGTTCCGGTTATAATAGATCCGAAGAAGATGAAAGGGGATTCTTATAAAGTTACATTCGATTCTTCGGGCGGATCATTAAAATGGAACCTTACTAACCTGACAACAAACAGAACAGTTCTTTCTGATCAGACTAACTTTGTTGATAATGAAAACTTTCTGAGTGCAGATGGATTACTCCTGAAAGTCATTGCCCCTGCAGGCAAATTCATAAACAAAGTAAAAGCTGTATCAGGACAACTGAAATGGACCGGGGCAGGCGGGGCAAGCGATCTTGGCGGAGAAGGCCTGAATGGTACACTTGGTAATGGTGAGATGTATTGGGGCAAATATGGAGAATCTACTGTGCCTAAAGAAAAATCCAAAACTGTCCTGATTAAATTTGCCTCTACCGATGACCAGGGCAATATTCTCGATCCTTCAGATCCTGAGGTCTCGTTTGCATACAGATATATGCGCAAAGCAGTTGAAAAACCAGCCAGAGATGAGTTTGCGCCTTTTATTCTTAATCCAGGCTCTG
>JBLMZM010000201.1:0-3830 GCA_050258815.1 Ignavibacteriales bacterium | reverse complement strand
GAAAGAAAGCCTTGGAAAGGGTGCTGTTAAGAAAAAGTCCGGTAAGGTAAAAGCCGGGGAGCTAAAATCTTCTTCTTTCAAATGGTTTAATGCCATTACTGCTCATGTGTTCAAGTGCCTTTATCATAATTCTGGCGCATGCCTCGGTGTCCGAGCCGGCCTCGTGGTGGTTTAAGGGAATGCCGAAATATTCGCACACGTTGTTTAATCGGGTGGGGCGTATATTCCATAGCTCGCGCGAAATTTTAACCGTGCATCTGAAAGGGATTCCGGGGTAGTCGATATCATAGAGGCTGCAGCATGCCTTAAGGACCCCCTCGTCGAAAGAGGAGTTATGGGCGGCAAGAAAATCCACTCCATTAAACATAGGCTGAATATCGGGCCACAATTCTCCAAATGTCAGTTCATTTTTCACATCCTTCCATGTAATTCCATGAATATCTGTAAAGACAAACCAGGGGCTTGGGGGTTTAATAAGGTGTGTTTGTCTTTCAACAACCTTATTATCCTCAACGCGTACAAGTCCAACTGCGCAGGCGCTGTCTCTTTTATAATTAGCGGTTTCAAAATCGATAGCCAGGAACTTCAAGGAGCCTCACATTTTTTTTGCGAAATATAAATCTTTTCAGGCATTTATGAAATGACTTATTTAACGTGAAATCTGCTTTTGTGTTCGCTTTTAGAAAAGAGAATTCCTATTTTAATCTATTATCGGATTCATGGCCTGATGTTCTCTCAAAGAAAACTGCATACTTGTTCTGGTTTCACCATAAAATTATTTAACTTCAGGAGATGTAACATGAAAAAGATCTTTTTTGTCCTGTTAATCCTTGCCTCAGGTCTCTTTGCGCAGAGTAAACCCATTTCCGGCGAAACATTTACTGTTAGTTACAATCCGGCGCAGACAGCCGTGCTCGAACGCTCAGATGAGGTTACGCTTGTTTATGCTTTTGACTACTGGGGCAGGCAGGTAAGCGGACCCAATAATGCCTTCGATCTTTTCAGGAATGTGCAGAACCCGGATTCCGGAAGGTCATTTAAAGAGAAGATGACTAAAGAAGGTAACCTGTGGAAGGCTTCAATTAAAATACCTGAGGCGGCTTCACTCCTATCCTGGTATTTTACAGACGGAACTAAAAATGACGACAACAGGAGAAAAACATACGTCTCTTATGTCTACGACGGCAAAATGAAGCCTGTGAGGAACGCCAGATTCTCGAATGTGGATTTTATGGTCATGGCAGGGAAATCCCTGGATGAACAGATACGTGAGCTGGAGGCTGAAGTAAAGGACTTTCCGGATAACTTCACTGCAAGGTTTGCTTACCTGACAAAAAGGATGGCCAAAATAAATGATTACAGCAGCCTGCAGAAGGAAAGAAAGTTTTTCGAGAAATACTTTACAGATCTTAAAAAGAAATACAGCGATAATTACGATGTGCTTAACATTGAGGTAAGGACATACGACCAGTACATGTACTCTCTTGGAAGGATCTATAATAATGAATATATGGGTATTGACGTAATATATAAAGATCTGATCGGGAAAATACCTCCTGAAAAGATGAGTGCCTATGTTAAACGCTCTTATGACAGAATGAAGAAAAATGAAGAGGGGCAGAAATTTGCTGAATCGATCGTGGGCAAGGACGCGCCGGAGTTTGAGTTTGAAACCATTAAGGGGGAGAAGATGAAGCTCTCCGACTTCAAGGGAAAATATGTTCTGCTAGATTTCTGGGGCACGTGGTGCGGCCCCTGCGTGGGAGAGATACCAAATCTTGTTAAGGCTTATAAGCAGTTTAAGGAGAAGGGTTTTGAAATTATCAGTATAAGCAGTGATTATATAAACGGGAAGAAAGACAAGGATTATCTGAAGAAATTTACGGATGAAAAGGAAATGGGCTGGAACCATGTGCTGGATAACGGCACGATACACCAGTCGTACAGAATTAACCACTGGCCGACGCTATATCTGGTGGATAAGAACGGGAAGGTGATACGGAATGAAAACGTTTTACGGGGGCAGAATCTGGAGGGGACGCTGAAGGAGGTGTTGGAGTAAACGTTCGACGTTCGACGTTCTACGTTCGACGGTAAGAAATAAAAAAGCCCGCTGCGCGGACTTTTTTATTTGGTTGAAATACTTTTGGGGGAGAGGGGGAGTTTTGATGATAGAGCGCTGAAATATTTAATGACCTTATCCGAAAGCATGCTATGCTCAAAAGCTGTGAAGAGCTGTCTTCTTGTGTAATCAATGCATATGCATAGGGTGAAGATGCCTGTGATGGTTATGATTGATACGGGGATGAAATTAGAGGTGTTTATATATAAATCCGTGTGAAGAACATTTTTGTATAGTATGCCTCTTAAGAATATGTCTTCGTGTATTAAATATACGCCGAATGTTAATGCTGAGACTGAACAGAATATCTTTTTCATGACGGTGCTTTTAATGGAGACATTTCTGAAATACATAAATAGCATTACAGATGATAATATTACCGTTACTGAATTGAATTCGAAGAACATGCCGGATAATGCTCGAAAGCCCAGAAGAGTGAGTATAAATTTGGATGCTGCAATTATTACTGTTAATAAGATGTAAGTACCGAGGTAATAGCCGCTTCTGATATTATGATTCCAGTACAGCCTTATGTATGAAGCGATAAAATACAGGAATATAAACTGAATGATGCTGAGTCCGTTTGTTTTATCGAGTGAGAATCCGAATGGGAGCACTGTGGGCCAGAGGCTTAATACTGTGAAGAGGATTATTAAGAGATTCTGAAATTGTTTTCTGCTTAGTGCGTGAATCAATATATTCAGGAAGGGTGAAACAATATACAGCGCCAGATATACCGTGACAAACCAGTACTGGTTGGTTAAAACAGGTACACATGCCATGGCCAGATGTTTAATTGTGAAAGGCTCAAGTCCCAGCGCTATAAGCACCAGGTAAATTGTAATTGAATAAAAGAGCACCTGAATCCACAGGCGGATGAGTTTCTTTATCTTAAATTGCGAGGTTACTAGGAAATAGCCGCTTATTAAAACGTAGCAGTTTACGGCAACAATGCATACGGCTTCCAGCGCCCATGCGAAAGTCCAGTTGAAGCTGAAGGGCTGATTTCCAACTAATCCCTCTCCGTGCGCCAGATAGTGGAGGGCTACAATCATAAGCATTGCAATTATCCTCAAGAGCTCTATGTTAGCGTCCCTGGTTTTGTTTTTCACCTGTCCCGCAGCAGTTTCCATATAATACCTGAAAGTTTTGTGGTTGCAGTATTTTATGAATGGATAGTACAAAATCACCCCGTGAAAATAGTGAATATTTTGGTAATTAAGAATTATAAATTTTGATGGGCAAAAGGGTGGACGGGTATTGATTTATTGAGGCCCGGAGAGGCGGCATGAAAATAGGATAATGCCCGTGATTACCGGTCAAATCAGCCGCGTTTACTACAAACATGTCGCTCCTCCGGAGCTCCGGGTTATTTTTTCGCGCTGTTTTACTACAATCAAGTCGTCTCTCCGAGACTCTTGTTTTAAATACAGCCATTATATTATTGCTTTGTACCAGGCTTTCTTTTTCTTTTTGGGCATAAGCATGGCTACTATGCCGGCGCTGATGGCTGCTGCTGCGGCTGTTTTAAGGATAAATTCCGTTCTGTTGTATTTCCAGCCGGCCTTGTAGCCGCGTTCGGCAAACATGTTAGGTACATGGGCATGGCTTATGTCGTCTATTATTCCTTCCACGGCGTTAATGCGGTCGGCAAGCATCAGAGGCACCCAGTGGCCGTAGCTCGATTCGCTGTATTTGAATGCAAGTC
>JBLMZM010000200.1:0-3298 GCA_050258815.1 Ignavibacteriales bacterium | reverse complement strand
GTATAATCAGGACTTATTGCCCATAACCGTTTATTAGGATTTCTTAATGAATTATACTTGTCGATCAATGTATTTTCACCAATATCCAAGGATAATGATGGAAACAGGCCACGTGGCCAATGGGAAGGGCCCGAAGGAGAAGTAAAAGGGGCCACAAACAGCCGCTCAGGAGCAACACAAGCAAATCAGAGGAAATAGATTTCAATTTTGGGTATGCTTCTATCTCAAATATCGTTGGAGCACTAACTTTATACATATTTCACCTATTAAATAAGATTCGGACCTATATTGTTTTCTGCTTTCACCACACACCTATTTGTAAATAACGGCTATAGGTCTAGTGATATAAATAATTTAAGAATGCTAATCTCAGCCCTAGTGACAACAGGCACATTTATTAGGATATAGCATCCTATTGTGAGCCGAGAAATAATTTGCTCTTAATAATCCCGACTGGTGGGAAGGGTTCGAATCCCGCAGAGTGCATTTCCCCCATTGTACCTTCAATGGATAGAGCTATTATAACATATTTTTATCACTATAATATTACTAATGTTATAGTGCAATAAGAATGTTACATTACCATGGGACCAATAATTAATTGAGGTGTCTGGAACTACCTCCGCGTATCTTAAAGCCCATGCTATCTCATGAAGGTTTTTGGTCGGACGGTTCAGATCCTCTGCGACTTTCGCAATCTGCTCTGTTTCCGGAATGCTCTGCTTTTTCCGTTTATTATAATTAATATTCCGTGAACAAGGTGGATTAAAGGTTTTAATTTCTGCCAACCGGGTGTGTCTTTCGGAACTGAAATAAAGGTTTAACGTAATAAAAAGCCAGGGATAAATCTGGGGCAGGATGTACTGGACAAATATACAAAAGAAGAGCTTACAGGAGCTTTGAGGGCAGTATCATCAATTATAAGCAAATGTGAAAAAGCACAGCAGAAGCTTGAGGAGGGCACCTCTCAGCACACCCTCCTTAAGAACAGGCTTAAAGCCATGCAGATCTCGAAAGCGCTGATAACGGATGAAATCAGCAGAAGAGATTGATCCCAACACTGTTGGGATACCTCTCTGTAAATCAGGAGTTGGAATCCCTTAAAACCACTTCCCTGATCCTTCTGAATATTATCTTATGTTTTTGTTCAGCTGAATCATTATTACTTACAACGCCTTTCCTGAATTTTAAAATTAAATTCCGCGGAGGCCTGTCCCGGATAAATCCACCGGCATTTTAATATCTGACGAGGTCTGTATACTTCTCTCCATCGAGATAATTGTCCGATATCCGGTAGTTACAATCGTTTATCAGTTTTGCGTTTATCTCAGAAAGCATCTCTTTCATATTAACAAATTCCTCACGTGCGATAAATTTTTCAAGAGTGTTCCGGTGCCAGCCTATAAACAGGAGGTTGAATCTTTCTTTTCCGAAGGCAGGCTCTTTTTCCTTGGGTATTTCAGCATTTTGTCTGAAAACCTGATCTACAAGACTGGAACTTGCGGACCGTATTTCCCTGTCAATTCTTTCAGCTTCGTTTTCAGAGATCTTATTCTGTTCAAGAACTCTTTTATGGATATCTTTAACAGTTGACTGTGCCTCTTTAAGGTCCTGCACGAAGGCCTCAAACTCGAGGTCAGCCGCCGCCTTCGCGTTCACCTCAGGGATATTGATAAAAAGGGTCCAGTAGCCCAATAAACCCACAACGACAGATATCACCAGAGAATAGAGCACAGTAACTCTTGTATTACTTTGAGCAAATTCCGACCATGACAGCTTCATAATTCAGTCCGCGTTAATTATAATGTTTGCAATTAATTGTATTTATCTTCTGCCGGATCAGGCCTCCGGCAAATGCCCGGAAACAGGGCATAGAAAATTCCAGTCTCTAAGGTAAATAATTCGGCGTTGGAGGACAAATTTTATAATAAAATTGTATGATAATTCCGGGCTTACTGATAAATATCTTTGCTGAAATATTCTGGACTTCATTTACGCCAAAGTTCTCTTGTTATTGCGGTCGGTGAACATAAAAATGCGGTACTTTCCAAATTTTACTAAGTATCTGTCTCTTAATCATCCCGATAGCGATCGGGAGGGTCCAAATCCCGCAGAGTGCACCAGAAAGCCTCATTTACGAGGCTTTTTTCTTTTTAAACCTGCTTTGATATTTACCCCTTTGCAGACGATAACGAGACACAATGCATCATTTTTTATCCATGTATGAATTAGTGGATTGATTCAATAAATTTGGTTGCATAAGGTAAAAACAATGCTCCTGTAGTAGAGTCGTCCGGATATCAATTGAAATTGCTAATCCGGGAAATTCTAAAATGGGATCAGACTTTTTTAATAGTCTGGTTTGGTCCTGTGCGCTTTGACTATTATCAAGGATCAGTCAGAGATTAAATAAAACATCATCATATATTTTGTTTGTTCTTTAGAAGTATTTATGCTTAATGCTATTTATATTATTCCGAAATTCTAAAAATTAGTCTGCTGGCCGGTGATCCGGATAATCAGGAGCAGTAATATTTATCCCAATGAAGGAGGTATTATGCTTAGGAAAAAATATTTATTTATCCTTGCAATAGCGGGATTTTTATTCGTGATTATTTCCGGATGCTCAGACAAGGCTCCGTCAGTTTCCCCTGTCGCCCCGGATCAGTCCGGTAGTGCTCAGTTAAATAAATCGGCCAGTGCAAATAAGAATAATTCTTATCAGCAGGTTAATCTGGTTTCAAATATATCCGGATTTTCAGCTTCCAGGCTTGATCCCAACCTGCAAAATGCATGGGGATTAGCTATAAGCCCAACCGGCAGATTCTGGATATCTGCAAATGGAACAGGATTAAGCCTCATCTATGATTCCCTGGGTAATCAGGCCATCAGCCCTGTTACAATACCCACTGTAAATAATGCTTCGGGTGGAACACCTTCAGGTGTCGTCTATAATTTCACAAATTGCTTCACCATCCCAAATACTAATGGACAATCAAAATTCATATTTGCCGGTGAAGACGGCATCATATCTGTATGGGGACCCAGCCTGGGATCTGTGGCAGCAGTTGCAGCTGACCAATCTGGCCAGTCGGCAGTTTATAAAGGGATAGATATTGCAATGTCTAATGACCGTCCCTTCTTGTATGCCGCCAACTTTAAACAGGCACGAATAGATGTCTTCGATTCTGATTTTAACCTGGTTTCGAATATGCCATTTGCTGATAACGAAATTCCGGCAGGATTTGCCCCATTTAATATCAAACACTTTAATAACCAGATTTACGTTACCTATGCA
>JBLMZM010000199.1:0-12334 GCA_050258815.1 Ignavibacteriales bacterium | reverse complement strand
AATGTTAAAGGGATTTCACTTTTTAATTATTAATTTATAATTTTGAACTGCAGAAATGGAAAATGAAATAAGCATAACATTCACCCCTGCACACTCTGAGGATATTAGTTTGCTCCTGGAGCTGATGCGGGAATTTTACTTTATCGAACACCTTGAATTTGATGGGCCTGCAATGCGCAATGCGCTCACGCAATTACTGGGATCGGATATCTATGGTTCCGTATACATCATCCGGGAGGGCGGAGTACCTGCGGGTTATTTTGTAATTACAAATGGCTACAGTCTTGAATTCCATGGCCGGTTCATTCTGGTCGATGAATTATATTTAAGGGAGTCTTACCGCGGAAAGGGCATCGGAAAGTTGTGCCTCCGGTTTATTGAGGACCTTTGCCGGGAGCGCGGCATCGGGGCAGTGAGGCTGGAAGTAGCAAGGGTAAACATACCTGCCAGGGAGCTTTACCGCAGGACGGGTTATATTGATCAGGACCGGGATTTTCTTACAAAATGGCTGAAGCAATAAATACATTACCGGAGATATAAAATGGTTTTTGATTCACTTGATAATTTTCATCAGTATGTTTCCCTTCATCCTTATTTCAGGGATGTAAATGAGTTCTTGGTACACAGGGCAATAAGGGACCTGGAGGTAGGCAACCATGATGTAAACGACCGTGGTGCGTTTGCAATAGTGAGCGAATATCTCTCAAAGGATATTTCAGAAGGTTTTATAGAATTCCACAAAAAGTACATCGACATTCAGATAGTTCTGAAGGGAGCTGAGAGTGTGGGTCTGTGCAGCAGGCCGGATTGCCGTGAGCTGGAGTTTAACGCAGAAAAGGATTACGGGAAACTCTCCGGAGACGTGAGTTTTCTTGCGCTGAAGGAGAATTATTTCTTAATACTCTTTCCTCAGGATGGGCACATGCCGCAGCTAATGTATTCAGGGCTGCCTGAGCCCGTAAAAAAAATGGTGATAAAAATTCCGGTGCTGTAATTTTACTCAGCTAAATACCGGTCCTTATCGAAGGCAGCGACCGTCTGTTTCAGCTCCTCTTTTTCATTGTCCGGCAGGAATGAGGCTTCGATGGCCTTCAGGGTAAGGATCTTCAGGTCGCCCAGTGAAAAATCCAGCCTGTCGTGCAGCAGCAGCATTTCTCCTGTAATGGTGGAACCGAACATGGCCGGATCATCCGAGTTGATGGTAACATTAAGCCCCTGCTGGTAAAAGCCCTTGAAGGGATGTGCTTCGGGAGAAGGGAATATCCGTGTTTTAAGGTTGCTGGTAAGGCATACCTCCAGGGGTATCTGTTTTGTATTCAGGTATTCCACAAGATGCGGATCCTCAACTGCACGCACCCCGTGTCCGATCCTCTCGGCCCCCAGGAGTTCAACAGCTGCGCGTACCGATTCAGGGCCGGCTGCCTCACCTGCGTGTGCAACCAGGCGGAAGCCGCGCTTTTTTGCTTCCCTGAATGCATCCTTAAACATTTCGGCCGGAAAAGCCTGTTCGCTGCCGCCAAGTCCTATTCCAATTACCCCATTATTCAGATAAGGAGTAACCTGGTCGATCCTCTCAACAGCTCCTTCAGCACCGCGGTCCCTTATTATGTCTGCAATCAGGTTGCTCTTAATGCCGAAGTCATTCCTGGCGCGTCTGAGAGCAGAGATTGTTGCTTCTGTTATCTCTTCCACCTTTAATCCATTATCAGTAAAATCCCAGGGGGAATAATATACTTCTGCATAAATAACGTTTTGTTCGTGCAGGTCCCTGAGTGTCGAGTAGGTGGAGTCTTCAAAGTCAGCGGCCATCCTGAAGAAGCGGTTTTTCCAGATCCACGCATCAATGAAATGCGGGAAATCCGTAAATATAAATTTCTTTTCCAGGTCACCCGCACCCGTAATTCCGGGATCGCCGCCGTATTTTTCAATAAGCTGAAATAAAAATTCAAACGTAAAAGCCCCCTCCAGGTGAAGGTGCAGTTCGGCTTTGGGCATCTTTTTAATTACTGAGGATAAGTCCTTTTTATTTTCCATATCTGATCTTTATATTTTTGGTTCCGGCTTTCCGCGGGTGGAAAACCATTAATGGGATAAACTGCTTAATTACTGTTACAGCCAGGTTTAATAAAATGCAAAATACTAAATTTAATTTAATATTACCCGCATTGGGATGGTTAATAAAAGAAAAGCCGGGCAGAACTGCCCGGCTTTTCAGTATATCTTTCCCAAACAAACTCATGAATCAATTCTAATTTTTTCAGCATTCAGTTTTTCGCGTACAACCAGCTCATCCACTTCCAATGGAACAATATGCAGAGTTGGATCCAGCTTTTCCGAAGCCAGGAAGTAATGCAGGCATGCAAGCTGCACCGAGAACGACATATCCATTATGTCGGCCGGGTGTCCCAGGCCTCCGGCAATATTTATGATCCCGCCCTTTGCAAGCAGGTACACCATGCTGCCATTTCCCAGTTCAAATTCTTCCACCTCATCGCGCACTGTTCTGCAGGATTTTGCCATTGCCCGCAGGCCCGGCACGTCAACTTCATAATCGAAATGCCCGGCATTTGCCATAATAGCGCCGGTATGCATTTTTTCTATGTGTTCCACTCTTATTACCTTATCCTCGCCAGTGCAGGTGATGAAGAAATCTCCCTGCGGGGCGGCATCTAATATCGGCATTACCCTGAAGCCGTCCATTCTGGCTTCCATTGCCTTCCAGGGATCTATTTCCGTAACGATCACCTCGGCTCCAAGGCCATGGGCCCTCATTGCAACACCGCGGCCAACCCAACCGTAACCGACTACGACAACAATCTTGCCGGCAATGTTCAGGTTTGTAAGGTGAGTAATGGCAGTCCAGGTCGATTGTCCCGTCCCATACCTGTTATCGAACAGGTGTTTGGATTTTGCATCATTCACCGCAATTGCTGGAAAAAGCAGTTTCCCGGAGGCAGCAAGTTCCTTCAGGCGGTTTACGCCGGTGGTCGTTTCCTCGCAGATGCCTTTCAGGTTTGCCCCCAATTCAGTGTGTTCGTGCAGGTACTCGCAGATATCCCCGCCGTCATCAACTATAACATCCATTTTGTTTTCCACTACGGCTTCAAGGAAAGAGCGGTATTCTTCGTGTGAAGCCCCATGAATGGCATATACGTGTACGCCTTTCTTTGCCAGCGCCGCTGCTACTTCATCCTTTGTAGAAAGAGGATTGCTGCTGGTAATCCATACCTCGGCCCCCAGCTTTTGTATTGTGAGGGCTAGGTAGGCTGTCTTAGCTTCCAGGTGAATGCAGAGAGCCACTTTTTTACCCTTGAAGGCCCCGTCATCCCTGAACCTTCCGTAGAGACCGTTGAGCACAGGCATCCATTTCGATACCCAGTCTATAAGCACTTCACCGCGCGGGGCAAGTGAAATATCTTTCACCCTGTATTCAGATGTTAACTCATTTATATCAGTAATTTCATTCATTATTTATTCTCCATATTTATTTGATCATTCGGCAGCGAACAGTGAACCATTTATTCCAAGCGATACCCTGAACTCCCTGCCCGGTACGGGTGAACCCTTTGTGATCTGCAGATCCTTGTTGCCCAGGTTGTTGACTTCAAACCTCAGGTTCCATTTTACGCCTGCAAATTCCTGTGTAAGTCCCAGATTAGTATTAATCATGCTGTATGAATCCACGGGGGTCAGGTTCTGAGCATCGTGGTATCTCTGGCCGATTTTCTGATAATTCATGTTAAAGCTGGCGATACTATAATTAAGATTAAGGTTAATGTCAAATTTATGCTCGGGCTGGTAGATCAGAAATTTGCCTTTCGTCAGAGGATCGTTCCCGTCGTCCGTAGCCTTCATGTAAGTATAGCCGAACTGCACATTAACGTGTTCATTGAATCCGTTCCAGCCTGCTTTGGATTCGATGCCGCGTGTATATGCACGGGCAACATTCTTAGGCAGCCATTTGGCGTCGGGGGCGCTGCTTTCAGGAGCCCACAGGATCAGGTCATCCATGATGCTTGCAAAATATGTGGCTTCAATACTCCAGAAACCTGCCTGGCGGAACTGCACAATAAAACCGCCGTCATATGTTGTACCCTTCTCAGGCCTGAGATCGGGATTACCTTTTGTCCATGAATCCTCGGGCCAGTACAGGTCGCTGTATGTCGGAGCCCGGAATACCTTGCCCACATTTCCCCTTATTGAACCGCGCCATTCACTGTTATTGCTTAGTGTTATGCCGAGTTTTGGTGATAGCTGGTTTCCAATGCCCGCCTCCGGATATTTATCCCAGCGCACGGCCGGTACGGCGGTAACTTTCCAGTCGGGAGAGATCTGATATTTCCAGTCATCCTGCAGAAAGAAGCTGTGCACGTTCCTTTCATGATCGCCCAGGAAATTCTGTGTCACATTATTGATCCAGAAGTTGCTCTCAAGCTTATCCTGTCTGAACTCATATCCGTATGACAGCATGCCGGCAAAGTCAGCATCCGTAAATGCCTGTATGGTGAGTCCAAGCGCCCTGTTCTTAAAGAGGTTTTCTTCCAGGCCATCCCATGCAGCAGGATTAATGTAGCGCTGGTTCGAAAACATCAGATACCCCTGTCCCTTAATTGCAAATATGCCAGTGCAGTATCCGTCGTATGCGATACTCGTATGGTGCCTGTCAATCTTGTTTCTGGCCAGTGCATTAGGGAATTCTATTGATCCGGGAGATCCATTATTTGCAAAATGATACTGGTGAAAGATGGATATTCTGGACTGGTCCGGGAGCATATAGCCTACTTTAGCAAAGATGTCGTCAGCTGAATTATCAGCATTTAACAGCTTTTCGCGCTTTTGTTCATTATTCGTATACTCAAAATCCCCGTCAGTCTTTGTACGGTTGTATGATACATAGTAATCCAGATTGCCAATGCCCTGTCCTGCAGATACATCATAAATCTGTGTGTTGAATGAACCCAGTGTGGCCCGTGTGCTGAACTCAAGGTTTTTCTTGCGCGCCATTGACTTTGTAAAAATATTAATAACGCCGCCCACGGCATCACTGCCGTACAATGCGGCATGGCCGCCTTTTACCACTTCAATTTTTTCAACGGCATCAAGCGGTATCATGCTAAGATCCACTGAACCGTTATCGGCTCCGTTCAGTTTCTGTCCGTCAACGAGTATCAGCACCTGGCTGTTTGTAGATCCTCTCATTGTTATTGTGGATAATGATCCGGTGGCTCCGTAGCTCTTCACCAGGGCCGCACCAACAGATTCGAGTGCCTGTCCAACGTTTTGTGCATTGGATTCCTTAAGGCGGACGGAATTAAGAATTTCAGTAGCAACGGGAACGGATGTAACCAGTTCCTCAGAACGCGTGGCCGTTACCACAACGTCAGAAACACGGAATGGGGCTGCCTGCAGGTAAACTTCAATCTTTGTGTCTTCCCCTCCAACTACCGTAACAGGCTTTTTAAGTGTTTCATATCCTACCATTGTTACTATAATATTATAATTGCCTGCAGGTATCTTCGGCAGGCTGAAGTCACCATGGACTCCCACAGCAGCACCCCAATGGGTATTTTCAAGATAAACGCTGGCACCGGTCAGGTTCTCACCGCTCTGCCTGTCCTTAACGCTGCCTGACACAGAACCATTTGACTGGGCGTAGGAAAACCCGAACATCAGGAAAAATATGGTGACGGTCAACAGCTTAAACATCAGGGTCTTCATCGTCGTTTTCCTTATATTATTTAAAGGCGGGTGTGGCCCGGATTACCCGGGCACACAAATTACCGCAATAAATTTACAACAAATTTAAACCAATTGTTGCTCTGATTTCTCTTCCGGGCATCGGATAACCATCATTCAGCTGATAGCTCTTGTCCGTTACATTATTCATATCAAGTCTGATCATCCATTTAAGCTTTGCAAATTCGGTGTTGCATCCGATGTTAACACTCCACAGATCAAGCGGCGGCAAAGCTGCACTGTTGGCTGCATCTATAAAGCGGCTGCTCATATACTGATAGTTTAAGTTCAATTCAAAGATGCTGTATTTGAATGATGAATTAACGTCAAGTTTATTAAAAGGACGGTAGAAGAGGATCTTATCCTTGTTCAGCCCGCTCTTGTTTCTGGCATCCATATAAGTATGATTTATCTCAAACCTGAATGTTTCACCAAACGGACTGAAGCCTATGTAGGTTTCAAGACCCGAGGTAATGGAAGTATCAACATTGGTTGGTGTCCATTTGAAATCGCTTTGTCTGGGTGCCCATATGATCTGGTCACGCATGTCGTTGTTGAAATAGTTGAACCTTACCGGTATGTTGCCGATTACAGGAAGTGTGAATCCGAAACCGATATCATAGTTTGTTCCCTTTTCCGGTTTCAGGTTAGGATTACCTGCGGTGTAGCTGTCTTCCGGCCAATAGAGATCGTTGAACGTTGGGGCCCTGTAGGACTTGCTTACGTGTGCGCTGAAATTAAGGGCAAAGGGACCAGCGTTAGAAAGTATAAGGCTGACTTTCGGGCTGAATACCTTGTCGAAATCAGAAGGCGCATCATACCTTACGGCAGGAATTATCTGTATGCTGCTGATGAAGAAGTCTTCAGGTTTGAATCCTAGTGTAGCTGCCAGGTGGCCGCTGTGTGTATTACGGTTCTTCTCACCAAGCTGTGTGCTGTTTGCCTTGTCGAACCTGTATACGTAACCGTATGTAAGAGAGAGCAGGTCATTGACCATCATGTTTTGTGTCAGGTCAAGTCCTCTTGCCTGGCTTTTCTGATCGCTTCCTTCCTTTTGCGAAGGGTCATATGAATCGGGATCAGTAAAGCGTGTACGGAAGAAGTGAGTATATATACGGGCATTAAGATCAGCGTTACCGAAGATGTTCTTCTGGTCGTATGAAAGGTTATATATCTGGTTATCAAGTTTCATTTCTGCCCTGGGTGAGGGCATTCCCCAGTTCTGAATTCCCTTGACACTTCCAGCCGAGCCCATTTTTGACTGTGAGAACTGAGTTGTAAGTCCCAGATTTGCGGTCTCGCCTACCTGGTATCCAACTTTAGCCATCACGTCATTTCCCTTGTTCCAGTTATTCTCGCGTGTCTGTTCCTTGCCTTCAAAATCCTTGTATTTGAAGTTGCCGTCACTCTGTGTCCTTTTGTAGGAAACATAATAATCGAATTTTTCTATCCTGTTGGATGTATAGATATTGTAGAACTGGGAATTGAAAGAGCCGTATGTTGCTCTTATTCCAACGTCCATTTTTGACTGAGCGTCAGCTTTCTTGGTTATAAAATTAACAACACCGCCGAGGGCATCAGCACCAAAGCGTGCAGAGTTGCCGCCGCGCAGTACCTCAACCTTTTCAATTGCGTCGATCGGCAGTGTAGTAACGTCAAATTCGCCGCTTTGTGCGTTGTTCATCCTCTGCCCATCGATCAGCACCAGCACCTTATTCGAAGATGCATCACGGATATTGATCTGTCCTGAGCGGATGAAGATACCCGGGATTGATTTCAGAGCCTCAGCCATGTCTTCAGCGTTAGTCTTGTCTGAGAGATCTGATGAAGATACAACTTCTACCGAAGCTGTCTTTTTGTAAGCCTCAAAATCGATTTGTTCCCCCTTCTTTTCTTCTTTCTTCTCCTGAGCAAGGATGCTCAGATTTGAAGCCAGAAGAAGGGGAAGTACTACCATTGCAGCAATTTTTCGTAACATGGAAACTTCCTCCTGTTTTACTTTCAATGAAATGAATTTGATTAGAATATTTTAACTGTATTTACTTTTTAGATATAGATAATACCTGCGGATCATCCCAGCTGAATGGCCCATCCGGAATCGTAACAGCCGGATGCGCCCTGAACTTATTCCAGTTCATGGCTTCTTTGGGATCGTTCCAGGTCTTCCTTGGCCAGTCGCCATATGGAGCCGCATCCAGATAAACCGGATTTGTAATGGCGTACATCGGCCAGCTTCCAAACGCCTCAACTACTATCCAGCCGTCCTCTGCGGCCTGGAAAGTCGTTTTTATTAAAGATGTATAGCCTGAACCCGGAGACATGGTTTTTAACACCTTTCCATTCATAATTATTCTGAAGGCCTTATCCGAAGGCCTGAGGGGCTGATTCGATAACACCTGGCACTCAAGTTTTACCTGTTCACCCTTTCTGATTCTCAACACGTCACCCGGTCTCTTACCGTTAATTTTCAGCAGCAGGATCGGACCAAAACCTGAAGTTACAAACAGGCTGCCCCTGATTATGCTTTTTTTCAGATTCCCTTCACTCAGTTTTCCGCAGTATGCATAGGTGCGCGGATTGCCCGTGATGGTTGACCAGTAGAACTTTCCCTTGGGATATGCATTTGTACCATAGATGTCGTGACAGTCAGATCCCGCCAGACCCGAGATCTTATTACCCGCTGAGAGATAAGAGAACCAGGTCTCAACAGCCCACGTGTTTATGTTTGTGCGGCTGGTATCCCATGTCGAGGTCGTTCTGGTATGCGGCACATCGCCATTCCATATTTCAATTGCGTTAAAGCCTGACGCCTTACCCCAGGATTTGAACCTTCCTGCCCAGTCCCAGCTCTGATAAGGATGATTAACCGAAAAGATACCGCCCATATCGTGTGTGGCAGTGATCATGTTCTGCACGTCATCACTCCCGTCGAATGCAGCGCGTGCCCAGGTATTTTTATTTGAGGGATCCTTACCGCTTAAAGACGTAATGAAACTCTGGTTCATGTGTCCATATCCATTTTCAGCGGCATTTGCAGAGGCTTCAGTGGAAATTTCATTTCCCAGAACAGGCACAAAAGTACTGCTGCTGCCGGAAAGCCATTCCCTGGCTCCTGCAATTGAATTATGGTCGGTCAGTATTCCCCAGTTGAGTCCCACACCCTGCATCGCATGAGCGATTTCAGAAGGATACTGATATCCGTCGCTGTGCTGGCTGTGAACGTGTGTATCCCCGGCAAACCATCCTAGTTTATTCAGCTCATAGAGCCTTTTGAGGCTGACATTATACTCAATTCCCTCAAACTCATTTTTATTTATTATCATCTGCCGGGTAGTCAGTTCCCATTCGGGTCCCCTGGTTACAATGACCATTACTGTGTCTGCCGGGACTTCAAGCGCGTAGAAACCCTTATCATTGGAATAGGTCATCCTGATCAGGTTATCCGTGCGCCCTTTTTTCCCCTCGCTGCTGAATGGATCCACCAGGTCCGTAAGGGGATAATGCCAGACCTGTATCTGTGCTACTATGGGCCTTCCCTGCTGGTCGACTATTCTGCCGTATATTGTCTGTTTTGAACCAGGGGGTATATTAATTGCCGGCGGAGCAACATAATTATATGCCGTCCAGCCGATCAGCAGCAGACACATGACTGAAAATATTTTTAGATATTTATTATTCCACATAAAATATCCGTCCGGTTATTGTCAATTTTCCATTCAGCATTTTATTCAACTCTGGCTTCAACCTGATCCTGATATGCAGATACTATTGCATTTGTGAGTCCCCATGCATATTTCTTTAGATCAATTGAATTAACCTCTTCGATCTTTTCACCAATTTCTTCAGGGAAGGCGTTTATGCCGCTATATGCACCGGCCATACTTCCGGCAATTGCTGCTACTGTATCACAGTCGCCTCCCATATTTACGGCTGCCTCGATTGTCCTTATGGGATCACCCTCATAGTAGACTACCAGTGCAAGCGCCGTGGGAATACATTCAGACATAGCCACACCTGCGCCAATATAGTTGTAGAGATCCTGCCATATAGCCTCTTCAGGCTTTCCGGATTTAATAAGTTCCAGCGCCCATTCGGTACGGTGAATGATTGATGCGCTGTAGTAGGGATTTCCCCTCTGCATTCCTTTATTTACTCCATAGTGGAAGGCTTCAATCAGTGTGTCGACAGAGCAGTTTGTCATTCCTGCAGAAATGACACAGGCAACGCCTGAAGCCCCGGCAATTGCAATGTTTGTGTTGTGCGTTGGTATGCACACTTCAACAACGTCTTCGATTACACCGTCATAATCTCCCGGATGCATGATACCGACAGGAGATATTCTCATTGCAGCACCATTTGTATCTCCAAGAAATCCGGTTTTATCCAGAGGCACGCCATCCTTGATAAGCTTCAGAGCTCTCAATGAACTTGGTCCCAGAAGCAGCGACTCGAACGCCTTCAGGCTTTCGGCCCATTCCAATAATTTGCGGGCCACTCCTTCTTTAGAAAACCTGCCTTCTTCCAGTATCAGATCCGCCAGCAGGAGTGTCTGCTGAGTGTCATCGGTTATCTGTCCGGCAGCCATTCCGTTATGAATTATGTGTCCTTTGGGTGCCGGGTGGAAACCCGTTATCCTTTTGGGGAAAACGGCTTTAATTTGCTCCGGGCTCCATAGTGAAGTGGGCATTCCCATTGCATCACCGCATGCCACACCCAGGAGGCATCCGTATGCATGCTCAAACAGCTGATTTTTATCCATCATAAGTTGTCCTTTTCTCATTAAAATTCCTGTAGTTTATAAATTTTAAGTAATATCATACCGGTGACTATGAGTAATAGCAAAGCGCTGACGAGATAGTCGCGCATGTGCATTTTAATTTCGTATAGATCCGTTGTTGTTTTCATTGCGCCGAATCCCCTGTTCAGCATTGAAATGGCCAGATTGTCGGACATCCTGAGTGAATCCACTATCAGCGGGATCAGGATGGGGATAAAAGATTTGATTTTCTTTATGATGCCTCCGCCTCCGAATTCTGCTCCCCTTGCCAGCTGTGCTTCCTGTATCATCTCTGCTTTTTTCTGCATTGTAGGAATGAACCTTATGCCCGTGGCAATTACAAATGCCAGCTGATGCGGCATCCTGAGTTTCTTCAGAAACTGAAGTATGTCCTCAATTGGGGTGGTAAAAGTAACAAGCGTGGACCCCAGTACCATTACCATTATGCGCAGGCTCAGCGAAATACCCCAGAGGACTCCCCCCACAGTAAAAGCACCCCATCCGGGCAGCAGGCAGAAGATCACTTTCTTTTCCAGTTCTGACCTGAAACCCGTTGGCTGATAAGTAAAACCCGTAATAATAATCATTACCAGGAATATGGGAAGCAGTGGTTTTATAATGTGCCAGATGCGCCCAAGCGGAGCTCTTATGTGCATCAGCAGGTCAAAGGCTGCCACAGCAAGTATCATGTTCATCATCGGGGTCTCTGAAATGAAGCTCAGTATTGTCAAAACCAGAAATCCGAGAATTTTTGTCCTGACATCCAGCCGGTGCAGCGAACTTTTGCCTGGATAGTATTCTATCAGCATTTCACATCCTCCGCCTGATTAAGCATTATCTGTTTTACCACTTCATTTACCGTAACGCAGCTTTCCGGCAGGCCGTACTGGCTGAGGGCTTTTGAAAGAACGACGCTCTGAGGCGCGCTGAGATTACAATCCTGCACCATTTCCATGTCGTCGAAGACCTCCTCAGGGTTGCCGTCAAGCACTACCTTGCCATCCGAAAAAGCGATTATCCTTTCTGTATATTCGCAGGCAATGCGCATATTATGCGTTATTATTATGACTGTGTGCCCTTTCTTATTAAGCCTGCTTATCATTTCCATCATCTGGGTTGTACCGTTCCAGTCCTGCCCCGTCGTAGGTTCATCTATTACTATAATGCCCGGCTCCATGGCAAGTATAGTGGCTACAGCCAGTTTCTGACGCTCACCCTTTCCGAGTGTAAATGGATGCCGGTGGCCGTTGCCGTCCAGCCCGACAAACTCCAGGGCCTGGTTTACGCGTGCATCACGGTCCTCTTCAGAAAGCCCGAATGAACGGAGACCGTATTCAATTTCTTCTTTAACAGTTGGAGCAAATATCTGATGATCGGGATTCTGAAATACGTAGCCTACTTCCCTGCTGATCTCAGCAACGGACATGCCGGCAATATCCCTGCCGTTTATCTTTACTTCTCCGATTGTCGGACGCAGCAGGCCTATAAGGTGCTTGGAGAACGTTGTCTTGCCTGCGCCGTTTTTACCTATGAGAGCTACGAATTCACCTTTCCTGATTTTAAGAGAGATGTTATTTATGGCGTTATGATTATCGCTATAAGTGTGTACCAGATTGTTAACCTCAATTGCAACAGGAGTGTTGTGCACAGGATATTCGGTAAGGAAGTATGGTTTTTCCGCCGCATTTTTCAGCTTGCCCGAGAGCAGTCCCACGGCTTCCATCATGTATAAGGGGATTTCAGCGTGACTTATCAGTCCTGCCTCTGCCAGCCTGTGGCCGATCTCTGCAATCTCGGGGGGACGGATACCGAGGCTTTTAG
>JBLMZM010000198.1:0-5791 GCA_050258815.1 Ignavibacteriales bacterium | reverse complement strand
GTCTTTGAGCTTTTGTAAGCGGAAAGGGGGAGATTCGAACTCCCGGTACGGTTGCCCGCACAACGGTTTTCGAGACCGCCGCATTCGACCACTCTGCCACCTTTCCGGTCAGTATTATTGGTCTAAATATAGATTCTAAGTTTAAACATTTTCAGGCTATTATTCAACCAGGAAACGCCTCCTCAAGACATTAAATTTACATTCTGAAAGCTCAAACAGCTAAATTAAATGCAGCGATTTATTCCATATTAAGGATATATACTCGCATAAACGCGTGGATAAAATAAACTTAATGTAATGGGATTAACACATAACTTTTATGACTACTAACGGCCGGACAATGAACCTTTATATAGATCCTGTCAGCATGCGCGTAAGCAGAATCAGGATTGCCCCTATCGAAAATGATATGAGCACCAGCTTCGTGTGATTCTTTAACATCTCTCCCAGTATGGCGTGAAATGCCAGAAAGATGAATCCGCCTCCAATGTGCGCCATTATGATCCCAAACCAGAGTGGAGAAATGTTAAACCTGATCAGATATATACCTATTATGGCTCCTAATACCGTTGTCAGTTCAACCAGAGAAACATAGGTAATGATCTTCTTTTTGCTGTATGAGGCTCCCAGCATCAAAGAGGCCAGCGCCAGACCCTCCGGGAATTTGTGAACAAGGATCGCAAAAAATATTGAGTTGCTCTCGAAATGCAGATGCCCGCCCCCGGTCGTAAGCGCAATGCCATCGAACAGGGAGTGAAACGAAAGCGCGGTAACCATCAGAAGTACTATCTCTGAAAACCGCTTCGTGGTCTGCTCGTCAAAGTGGCTCGCAGAACAGGCGGGACATACGTGAAAGTAATACTTGCTGATCAGCCAGAATACCAGATACCCTGAAACTAACCCTATTGCTAACTCCGGTATCGATAGTACTTCATAAGCCTCCGGCAGAATCGAGAAAACAGCAGCCCCGAATAAGGCGCCCGCTGAAAGACTTATCAGTGAGCATAATTTGTGATGGTCTATCTTTATGCTGAATGTCGAAATAGCTCCAATAAGAGCCGAAATGACGACAAAAACCGATTTATATATTATTCCTGTGTATACTTGATCCATTTATCTGTTTTTTTTTAATTCATAAAGTTACCAAATTTCATCTTTAATTGAAAATATTTTGGGCTTCCGCTTTTAAATTAAGCCAATTATTTTTATATTTGGGGCTCAGCTATGGAAAGATGCAGGAGTGGCTGAACTGGCACGCCTGGAAAGCGTGTGTGCGGGCAACCGTACCGTGGGTTCGAATCCCACTCTTTCCGCTCCTAAAGATTAAAGCTCATGAGCAGTTAAAACGCTGTTCTTGAGCTTTTTTCGTTTCGTGCAGCCTTACCTGAAATACCTATATTCTTCAGTAATTTTAGTACAAAAGATAGGGTAAACTTTTACTTTGTCGGGGCGTGACCGTATTGCTTTTTGAATGCTGATGAAAAATGCGAGAGATTCTTAAAGCCTACTTCCAGATATACATCCGAGACCATCTTGTTTTCATTCTGAATTTTATCATAGGCAACTTTAAGTCTTTTTTCTATTAACCATTTTTCAGGTGATAGAGAGCTTATCTTCTTAAAATCCCTTTTGAATGTGGCAAGGCTTCTTCCCGTGTAATTAGCAATTTCTTCAATAGATAAGTCATACATATAATTATTGTCCATGAAATCAAAAATATCTATCTTCCAAGGCTCAGTGAAATCAAAAAGACAGGAATAAAACCGTTCATCTATATTTAATAAAGAGTAGACGCCTTCATATAACTTCAGTTTCATCAGTTGCTCGGCAGGTTTAACCGATGTATCAAAATAAGGAATCATTGACTGGAAAAGGCTGGCAATGTCTGGTGTCTGAGGCAGTTTTATTACGCTTTGCTTAAGCTTGTTAGTTTCCACTGGAAGATTGTTTTTATCAATCCTCTGAAAGAACTCCCTTAAGAAATTGCGATTGAAGATCAGGAAGATTGCTGCAAACTGTTCTTCTCCCTTTGGCTGTTTTGTCATATTAACACGGTTGTCTCTCCTTAGGAAAACGCATTGCCCAGCATGAATTCTTGTTTTTTTATTTCCTTCCTCAACCAGCAATTCCCCAGAATAGACATATACGAGAGTATGATTGTCTATCATCTGATGGCAGACTCTTTCATTGTTAAAATAGTAACTAAAAAAAACGTCAGAATAGTTAAATCTCAAAGATTCGTTTAGTTCTAATTGCATATAACCTTAATTAAAAATGTTCAACGATAAGTTTAATTATGAGTTGGGTTTATTTATACCCAGGTTCTCACGAACATAATCATTTGGCGATTCAATAATCTTTGTAATAAATGCTGCAAGGCTTTTCTGGGAAATTACAGATCCTTTTTCAGGTTCACCTTTTCTTGTTATTTCATAATCTACTTCATTTTCAGGTATAAACCAAGTCGGTCTTAAAATAGTGTATTGAAGATCCGATGCTTCAATTACATCGGCAGCTTTCCTGTAAGGTTTTAACACCGGCCTTAAAGGAGCATCATAAATACCAATTGAACTTATGAAGATAAGTCTCTTAACCCCTGTCTCATCCATAGCTTTAACAATGTATTTTGACATCGCTTCCAGATCGCCTGCAAGATTGGCGTAAACAATATCCTGTCCTTTAATGGCTTCCTTTAGCTGATCATAATTCAGAACATTACCTTCCACTATGCGGCTTTGGGAAACTTCCTTATTTCTTAATCTGTTTTTACCCCGCAGGAACAAGGTTAGATTAATATCTTCCTTCTTTGATAAAATATCAATAACATGCCCTGCAATGTTACCACTGGCACCAAGAATAATTACATTTTTCATCGTTTACTCGTACTTAAAAGGTATTTTTGAAATTATTTCTTTTCGGGTATTACTTCATTTAATGCATTTATTGCATTCAAAGTTCTTGGGTATCCGATATAAGGCAGTAGCTGTGTAACTACGCTAAGGAGCATCTGTTTGTCGTTCCCTACATTCACATTACCCTGAATATGCCCTTTGACCTGGGAATCGGCTCCACCTAAACTTACAAGCATGGCGAAAGTCAGAAGCTCTCTTGTTTTTATATCCAGTCCTCTCCTTGTATAGTAATCGCCGAAGCAGTTTGCAGATAAATATTTCTGAATGTGAATCTGATCTTTAGGCGACTGCTCATACATATTATCAATCATTTTACCAAATATTGATTTTTGTACCGCCAATCCTTTTTCATACCTGGTTTTTCGAGTAGTCGTAGACTGACCTTCTAAGGGCAGTTTAATCCCCCTGCTATTAAATACTTCATTGGCGGCATTGATATAATCCAGAACTTTTGCAATACCAACATAAGGCACCGACTGGTATAAAATTTCTTTTATCTCAACTGGAGTAACACCAACGTTAAGAGCGCCACCAACCATCACCTTATACTCACCCAAAGCCTGGCTTGCAATATTAGAAGCTAAGATCATCATTACCCTGGTCCTTGTGTCCAGGCTGCCGTAACTGATAACTTCATCGAATGCAAAGTTATCAAAAACTTCTATCAGTTCAGGATCTGTTGCCTGCAGTGTTGATTTATGATCGGGAAATAACTCCTCATGGTTTTTGATTGCGGCCTCTGTAAGGTTCAATTTTACAGATTGAGAACTGTCGGAGGTATGGCATTTTTGATACTCCTCATCGGTTACAGGGGCTAACCATTCGACAACGCCATCTTTAATGTTGCTGGTAATTGCAATATGTATTAAACGGCTGTCCTGCGTTGCGCCATGCCAGTGCTCGACATAAGATGGAATAACGACCACATCACCTTTTGATAGTAATCTTGCATGTTTACCCTTTTCCTGGTAGAATCCCCTGCCGTCTGTAATCAAAAGGATTTGCCCTGCAGGGTGTTTATGCCAGTTGTTTCTACATCCCCGTTCAAAAATAACATTACCAACTGAGTAATTTCCAGTCTCATCCTGCGGTACTAAATAATTAACCCATGCCGTTCCCGTAAAATAATCTGATGAAGCTTTCTCTCCTTTCGGGAAGATTGAATTTATATATTCTGTCGTGTTCATTTTTTCCTGTGCCTTTCCATTAACATTTGATATTACTAAAGCGAGTACCAAAGAAAGCAATGTTTTTAATGTACTCATTTGTAACCCCTCTTATTATCATTTCCGGAATCCTCGTAGTTTTATAACTCCTGCCGGGTTGGACGATAAAGGATCTCGTTAATGTCCACATCTTCAGGCTGACTGATTGCGAAAGCAACCATTCTTGCAAATGAGTCGGCAGGAACTGCATACTTTTCATAGAACTCGTGAATGTTCTTGGAGACATCCTTTTCGGTAATGCTGTTGGGCAATTCTGTTGCTACTGCACCCGGTGAAATTACAGTCGTGCGTATGTTATATGGTTTAACTTCCTGGCGAAGACCTTCAGAAAGAGCACGCACGGCATGTTTTGTAGCAGCATAAACTGCACCGGCATAAGTGACCTTGTGCCCGGCGACAGACGAGACATTGATAATGTGCCCAGACTTCTGTTCCTTCATGTATGGAAGTACAGAGGCTATACCGTATAACACACCTTTAATGTTCACGTCTACCATCTGATTCCATTCATCTATCTTCAGGCGTTCAAGCGGTGAATGGGGCATAAGTCCTGCATTATTTATTATTACATCAACCCGCCCGAATTTCTGAACTGCTGTATCTACAAGGTTTTTAACCTGCTCGTATTTAGTTACATCTGTTGCAATTGCCAGAGCTTTGCCGCCATTTTCAGTTAACTCCTTTGATAATGATTCTATCCGTTCAACACGTCTTGCTCCCAGCACAACACTTGCGCCATCAAAGCACAAAAGCCTTGCAGCGGCTTCACCCAAACCGCTGCTGGCTCCAGTAATTACAACTACTTTACCTTTAATATTATCAGCCATATTAATGCATATTCCTTTTATTATGATCCTTGAATTTTAACTCTTTATTGTATAATGTTTATAAGCCGGTCCTTTTTTCCAGTTCTTCCGGATACCGCTCTCCATGCACCTTGATCTCTGACAAGGCACTGTCAATCATACTGAGGTCACTGGAAGTAAGTTCAATCTCAGATGCTCCGATGTTTTCTTTCAAACGGTTAAGCTTTGTGGTCCCTGGAATAGGAACTACCCATGATTTCTGTGCAAGAAGCCATGCCAGAGCTATCTGAGCCGGTGTTGCTTTCTTCTCGTTTGCAATCTTTCCAAGCAGACCAACTAATGCCTGATTTGCTTTCCTGGCTTCAGCTGTAAAGCGTGGAACGATATTGCGGAAGTCGGATTTTTCGAATTCAGTTTTTTCATCGATCTTCCCTGTAAGGAAGCCTTTTCCCAGTGGGCTGAATGGTACGAACCCGATGCCAAGTTCTTCAAGGGTTGGAATAATTTCCTCTTCAGGACGTCTCCACCAGAGCGAATATTCGCTTTGAAGTGCTGTAACCGGCTGTACTTTATGAGCACGGCGGATTGTCTGTGCACCTGCCTCAGACATCCCGAAATGCTTTACCTTACCTTCTTTGATCAGGTCTTTTACAGCTCCTGCCACATCTTCAATCGGGACATTTACATCTACCCTGTGCTGGTAGAAAAGATCGATTGCATCAATTTTAAGTCTTTTAAGTGAAGCCTCAGCAACTTCTCTTATGTGCTCAGGTCTGCTGTCCTGTCCCGTCTGTTCTCCTTTAGAGCCAATCTTAAATCCGAATTTTGTGGCTATTACTACCTTTCC
>JBLMZM010000197.1:0-4340 GCA_050258815.1 Ignavibacteriales bacterium | reverse complement strand
CACCTGCTCTTTTAGCCTTGAGCATGTTTTCGATGTGTATAAGGTTAAGCGGGGTTTCCCGCGTCATCAGGACAAGTTTTCTCTCCTCTTTGAGGCAGACATCTGCAGCTCTCGTAAGAAGAGTATCGGATACCCCATTTGCTACGGATGCAAGAGTTTTCATGCTGCAAGGAGAGATTTCATCTCAAATATTTCCACTTATAATGAATAACATTCTTTTCAATGATGTTATAAGAAGAATAATTTACTTCACGCGTTGTACGTAAACCTTTAAAGGATGTTTACTTTGATAAGGAATTGAATAACTTTCGGTAGTGATATAATCCCCAAGAGATATTCTCCCATCTCCATCTATGTCAATAAGTACACTAATTGTATAGCGTTTTTGTTTTCTAGGTGTTGGATAAGTTATCCTAAACGGAATGGGATGGAGATCATCTTTATCCATAGAAATACCAGGCAGAACGACACGGGAAATCTCATTGGACGGGGCATCGGCTCGGCTAACTTCCTCTAGAAGAATGTAAGCAATAGCACAAGAAAACGAGGATAATATTTCCCGGAAGACAATTTCCCCTTCAATAATCTCAGTATTTTCTACTGTCATAATATTGGATTACCTTAGTTTCATTCAAGCAGGTTTTTTGTCTAGGTGCTTTTTAATCCTTTGGAATATCATTTAAAAATTCTCAAACAGCGTGAGTCATATAAGAATTGTAAAAAAGGAAACTCCTAAAGGAGTTCTATTTGCTTTTTCTATGTATAGCAGACATATTACTATTAGCTGAATTGCTGCCCTTTTTCCCATTTCCATGGATTGCCAAATCCGAACCAGTAATGTTGGAAATGTTCACCTTCTTTTACAAACAATTCATAATTATTATTTCCAGGTGCATGGTTCTGGAAGATAGATGGATTTTCCTGAATGTTCGATCCAAATGACTGACCTTTAGCCCATTTCCATTGACCAAATATATACCAGTAATGCTGGAGGTGATTTCCCTCTTTTACCACAAGTTCGTAGTTCCGGTTAGAATCGGCATCATTCTGAAAGATTGCAGGTGTTCCACTAATACCAGAAGCAAATGATAGGGCTTTATTCCAGTTCCAGATCCCATACCCGAACCAGTAATGCTGAAGATGATCTCCTTCCTGAACTACAAGCTCATAATTATAGTTACCAAGTGCATGGTTCTGGAACATTACTGGGTCACCTCTAACATCTGACCCAAATTTCATGCCTTTATACCACTTCTTCTGACCAAGGTCAAACCAGTAGTGCTGGAGATTATCTCCTTCACGAGCTACGATCTCATAGTTGTAGTTGCCTGGATAATGATTTTGGAAGACAGCTGGCCTTCCTCTGATATCTGATCCAAAAGAGTCTCCTTTTTGCCATTTCCATTGTCCATAGGTAAACCAATAGTGCTGGAGATGATCTCCTTCTTGAACTATAACTTCATAATTATAGTTGCCAGGTGCTCGATTTTGGAACATTACTGGGTCACTACTCACATTAGATCCAAAAGAATTACCTTTTTGCCATTTCCATTGTCCATAGATGAACCAGTAATGTTGGAGCTGGCCTCCTTCTCTTACAACGAGCTCATAGTTGTAATTTCCAGGTGCCCGATTCTGGAAAATTACCGGATTCCCTGTAACATTGTTACCAAATAAAGCTCCCTTGTTAAAGATATTCTGGCCATATACATACCAATAGTGCCGGAGTTGATTTCCTTCCCGTAAGACTAGTTCATAGTTATAATTTAACGGTGCAAAGTTCTGAAAGGCGGAAGGTGCGTCTGCTGCACATTGCCCGTTCCTGTGCCAGTACATAATGTAAACAGCAGATACATCTCCATGGCTCAATCCATTCGTCTGACCAATTGCCACTCCTGGTGTCAAAGGTTCAATCGTAGGTTTTCCATTTATGGAAAAAGCCCAGCTCGGATAATGCATAATCGATCCATAATCATAAGGTCCATAGTCGTCTCCATCCGAAATTTGCTGGTTGAAATTATGTTTCTTTGTCGAATCAATGTTCTGCCAGTTTATCTTGACGAATTTGTCCCGATCTTCACGGCTCTGTTCATGCCAGAGCCCTACTGTATGACCTATCTCATGGATAGCTTGACCTTTTAAACATCCTCCCGCAAGCCCTATATTCTGTTTTCCTGATCCCGCCATTCCTACAGAAGACCAGCAACCTTCAGGGTCAGGAATGAATTTTAAATAATTAGGGAACTGAGATGCATTCTGAGCTGTCCGCTGGATAAACCGGACACGAGTTGTTGCATGCCAGTGATCGATAGCATCAGTTACTCGTGCTTTGTTTGTAAAGGATGTATCAATTTCATAAGGAATAAGACCGTTAGGCCACCTGTAGCGCATTCCGGTAATCCCTATTCCTCTCTGAATAGACTCTTCAGGTATAATTCCTACTTTTTTTGCCCTTGCGGTCATCTCATCAGCTTCACCGAGGACAATGTCCCCCTCAAATATTGCCTTGCCATTAACGACTGCAAACTGGACAGGTTTTGATCTGAATGTAACTCCCTGGATGAAACCGCGCCGAACGTCGTCACTTGCCAGTTGTTGGCCAGATCCATATGCATTTGTTTTTTCCTGTGCGCTTTCTTTTGGAATGGATTTATCTTCTTTGTCCATTTTCCCACTATCCGAACTGATAATTATGTGAATACTTTCTTCTCCAGTTTTTCTTTAATTCCTTCAAGTTGGGGTATCTGTGGTTCTCCCAGATTATAGAGAGCCTGTCCTACAAGCGTATCAAGCTTTTCTCTTGTGATCCCCTCTGAGTAGTATTTTCTGAGCAATTTACAATAGCAAAAAGTGAAGGCTCCTTGGAACTTACCCTCAAAAATATTTTCGTTTGATATTTGATTGTCCCGACAAGCAGCCCAGAGAACATTATTTGTTTCAGCAATAGCTACTTCTTTCTTCTGTTCCCTCCCCCTAAGAATTTTCTGCTTGGGTATTAAGGGATTAGCACGTAAAAAGAAATCAAAATCTAACATAGGCTCCATATATCGTGGAGTCCTAGTATTTGCCTCTATTTCAGGCGTGCAAAACTCTAACGTCCTGTTTATATTTCCAGAATGGCATGAATCAATAATTACATCAAGCGTAACGCCCTCAGGGATTTTGGAGAATATTTTATTCAAATCGTCATCTTTTATGACTCCGTCACTAATGACTCCATTTCTTGCGACGTCATAAGGACAAAGGGCTTCGTCCTTTTGATCAATGTCATCTCCTTCCATGTCAGCTACCTGTGTGCCGTGGCTTGAGTGGTAGTAAATCAATACATCCCCTTTACTTGTGTCCTTTGTCAGCCATTCCAATTGGTTGAGAATGTTAGCTTTAGTAGCTCTGGCGTCGGTAAGAATCCTCATTGACTTAGGTTCTGCTGGAACAATACCAAGAGTATTAAGCGTATATGCAACATTCTGTGCGTCGTTTACACATCCTCGCAGGTTAGGACCTGCTGGCGGTAAATAGAGATTTATTCCTACAATTAGTGCTTTTCTCATCATTGATACCCTCTAACACTATTTTTGTATCCACTTTGGGGACAACTGTAGATACCCACTCAAATGTAGCAATTGTACATATCTTCCCACCCAATGTGATAGACTGACCTTGTTACACTTGCATATGTGGTAGACTGTGACCTATCCCCAAATAAAATTAATTTGTTTTGCCTCTAATTTGACCATTTTTAGTATCCCTAAAAGTTATGGAATATAAAGTTTCTTTAATTTGATATACTTAATAATGAATAATTGTCAACGGATATTATTAATAGATGACGCCACTATAAAAAGATCTTATAATAATTTTAGAAAAATATTAATAATTATATATAAACTTTTGATTTATATCAGTCACCTATTTCATTATAATGAAGGAAACCTCAACATAATCTCAGGTTTCTATTTATCTGATTAAAAATGAACACATTTTCAGTTATAGTTGAAATTTTCAAGACTTGTCTAAAGAACTCATAAAAGGATTAGAAAAGAGATTTAGAGCATACAGTTAAGGCATCATACAATTAAGTAAAAATCAAACTTGAGATTTAATTTCAAATATAATGCTGAAATTAATTACGACTTTTGGAATGCTCTAAATTACAGATTTTACAGAGCTAAATTTTCTTTAGTTACCGTTTACTCACATTTTGAATCTTTGATAAAGCTGTTTTATTCACTTCCAGCGGTGATAAATCTCATTTTCTATCCCGAGCAGGTCAAGGGCTCTTCCCACCATTGTATCTATCAAATCTTCGAGCGTTTTGGGACGTGAATAAAAGCCCGGGC
>JBLMZM010000196.1:0-2667 GCA_050258815.1 Ignavibacteriales bacterium | reverse complement strand
GAACCTGACCATTGGACCTCCGTCAATAACATCATGATCAAGTAACACGGTTATGTTTAGAATTTCGCGGATCTTTACTTCATCGTTAATCACTACGGGCTTTTTTATTACGGAGCCTATTCCGAAAGAAACCGGATGAATTGAGGTATGAATAAACCAGCCTTTTACCTGACCAAACATCCCAATTGAAGTAAAAGATACATTCCCCATTTTTTTATAAACAGACTTTGGATGCCTGAGCATTAAGCGCCATATAGCTCTCCTGATGGATCCCGGCAGGTAATAATAAAGTCTTTCCATCAGACTTGTCTTTTTGTTAATTACAATTGAACTATCCGGTAACACTTCTTCTTTTGCAGATTCAATTTCTTTTGTTATTTCGGGAATACTCTTTCTGTCTGCCTGTCCAATTACAAGGGGTATCGGAACCTTTGTGCCCTGCACGGCCTTCTCAACCATAAGCGATACGTTTATATCATCAAAAATTATTTTCTTATTTCTTCCGTATAAAAATGCCGCTGCCTCAGAGTGCTCTTTGAGCGTCAGGCTTATGGCTTTGAGCAGCCAGGAGGTAAAAGAAATTTTATTGCCCTGAAGTTTTATGGATTTAATTTTTTGCCGGCTCTCCGTAACATCACATTCCAGCAAAGCACACATGTGATGTTTCTCTTTACCGATTGCACCAACGTCAATGGTTGCAATTCTTGTAGCCGGAAATTCTCGGATTTTATATTCACTCATTAGTTTTATTGCCGGAAGTTGGGAAACATTTCTGTACGAAAATATGGAATTTCCGGCTAAAGTCCTATTTGTGCGGGAAAGTGGGGCCCTTGACTATTATCCGAAAGGGGGATAATTTATTACAGAGCCGTAATCTCAGGTATCCCCAAAATTCTAAATAGAGGTTAAAATGCAAACTGCAACAATCATCCATGGCAAAAAAGAAATTCCCTCGGTAACTGTATTGAAGGCTCTTCTCACCTGCGGCATACTTTATCCTTTGCTTTACATCTTTGCCGATATTCTTGGTACACTGATCTATGAAGGTTACGATTATACTTCACAAAATATCAGCGAGATTCTTGCAATCGCCTCTCCGGCAAGGCCAGTTGTTCTTCCTCTTTTTAACTTGTCTGATCTGCTTTTGCTTGCTTTTGCCGTTGGCGTTTATGAGTCAGGCGGGCAGAGGCGTGTTCTGAAAGTAGCTGCAATCCTTCTTGCATTCTGTGCGGTAACAGGTGGTGTAACAGCTCTGTTTTTCCCGATGAACCTCCGTGATGCGCCTAAAACTTATTCCGATACAATGCACATTATACTAACCAGCGTTCTGGTCCTTTTCATACTGGGATCAATAGGAACGGGAGCTTCTGCACTTGGAAAAAGTTTCAAATGGTACTCCATAATAACAATGGCGTTGCTGTTTGTCTTTGGCGCGCTTACAGGAATGCAGGGACCAAAGATCGGGACCGGTATGCCCACACCCTGGATGGGGATTACAGAGCGCGTTAATATTTACGGCTATGTAATATGGGTGTTGGTATTTGCGGTTAACCTCCTGCGGACTGAAAACGAAAAAAGAGAAGGGATAAATTCTAATCTCTGAACCAGGCTGCATTAATGAAACCATTTATTCAGCAAGAGAGGAAAAAAAATTATGCTCTTTTGACCTGCATAGGAGGATGTACATCCCTTTTTTTCCCAATCCTGTATGCCATTAAGGATGTAATTGCAATTAATATAACTCCCGCCAGAAGAGAAATTGAATTTGGACTGCCCCAGAATTGTATTTCGGCGTAGACTGCGGGAACAAATATTGAGATGCTGACCAGAGGAACATACCATATGCTCTTAGGATCATATCTTATGATTAAAAAGCAGCATACGGCAATTATAACGGCCCAGAGTAAATATGTTATATTGTCACCCACATGTAATGAGCGGACTACTCCATCAATGAAAAACGAAGCAAATGTTGTCCCCAGTGCAGTATAGACAGCCCACACCAGGCTTGCAAGATGCCGCCTAAGTGAAAGATTTTTTGTTTTTCCCATTTTAGCCCCTGACTAAAAAGTGGAAGATAATATGCCTGAAAACATTTCCGTAATATTATAAAAGTTTTAAATCCAAATAGATATGCCAAAATGAAGTAGAAGGGGAGCCGGATTATGCAATTAAAAATATAGATCCCGGCAGAAGATGCCGGGATCTATAGATATGCCTGAATATTTTATTTGAGGAGAATCATTTTTTTTGTTTCAATATAATTATCAGCCTCAAGACGAATTAAATATACACCGCTGGAGTAGTCCGATCCGTTCCAGGTATATTCATATCCGCCAGCCTCAAGTTTCTTATCGATCAACACTTCTGTTAGCTGCCCCAGTGCATTATAGACTTTTATCTTTATCAGCGAGGAATATGGAACTGTAAAACGGATGGTGGTTGCAGGGTTAAAAGGATTCGGATAATTCTGTACCAACGAAAAGCGGTTCGGGACGGATGTTAAAAAGCTCTTTTCAGAAGAGTAGGGAATATCCTCACCGTTTGTGATATTTGCAACCCTCCAGAAGTACTTTGTTTGAGGCTTAACCGGTCCGTATAGATATGAATTCCCCTTAATATTTCCATTATCCAGAATAAGCGCCTGAAATAAACTGTCGCTTGAGA
>JBLMZM010000195.1:0-14880 GCA_050258815.1 Ignavibacteriales bacterium | reverse complement strand
TATACGCTGTCATGTTTTTTTCGAAATCATAGGCGTAGAAGTTCTGCTGGCCCACGGCCCGCAGGTTAAATCCGGTTTTCAGGTGCAGGTTGCCATTAAAAAGGGTATCCCTGTAATAGATTCCTCCATTGAAAGTAAAGGAGGGCAGGGAATAATCCTTCTTGTTGAAATAATAAGCGGTTCTGGATTCCAGGTATATCCTCCATACATTCACTCCCAGATCGAGCCCGACGCCAGGAATATCAGTGTTCCTCACGTTATATGAGCTGATCTTGTTATCCGGGGAGATCACCGGCAGCAGCTCATTTTGGGTCTGGCGGTAGAACAGATCGAGTCCTGCAGTAAAATATTTTTCTTTCACACAGGCGCCTGCCTGCATGGTTGTGATTTTTTTTGAATCAGCACCGGAATTAAAATTACTTTCAAGCGGTGTAAGGGGCTGGTAAAACTGGGATATACCGCCATAGAGTTTATACTTGGTTGTCAGGTTAAGTGTAAGGTCCGCACCATAACCGGTAAATGATCTGGAGTCATAGTTCAGATATTTTGCAAAGACCGAAGGGACAAGTGTACTGCCCAGGATTCCGGATGAAGCCTGTCCCGAAATGGAGAATGCATTCAGGTTTTTATTTGCCGGCAGAATATCGGTCCTGAGCTCATTCTTCTCATAAATTGCAGAAACATCTGCATTCAGCAGTGTATCGGAAAATGACTGTCTAACAGAAACGCCATAAGTCCTGGACCTGTTGTCATCGAAAATTACGGGCACAGCAGGGTCGCTCATTTTTTCATTCATTCTGAATTCGGTAAGGTAGTATCTGTAATAAGCGTTTACGTCGCTTCTGAAGTGTTGCAGGTAATTACCAAGAAGCTGCAGAGAGAAATTGTGCATGGTCTGTTTCTGATACCGGCTGGTATATGACACGGGAACGTTAAGTTCCAGCGGCAGGTTGGAAAGACCAATCGAATCGATATATGTGCCTGGAACACCGCCGTTCAATCCTGTTTCAGATTTTACATATCCGTAAGAGCCGGAAATGTTAAAGCTGTTAGACAAGAGGTACTTTAATTTTAGTGATCCGTTCCACGTGCTGAATGCGCTGTTCTGAAAGCGGGAGCTGAACGTTTTATTAGTAAGTTCAAAAGTTGTTATCAGTCTTCTTGAGATATATGCATTATAAATAAAGTCAATCATGGCTTCCTCGTTCGGAGCCTGGGAGTATCTGAGCCTGCTGTAAGGGGCCTTGGAGCCGCCTATGGAGAAGTCATCTTTCGAAATAATATTAATGGCAGCAGGGTTATTCACAGTTCCATAGAGAAAGCTTCTGGGAAGCGGTACTACTTCAATAGAGTCAATTGATTCACTCTGTATATTATTTACGTCAAAGGAATTTGTGAGTCTGTTATTGATAAGAATGCCATCCCTCAGGTAGCTTGTTTCATTAAGGCCCGAGCCATATATCAGTATCTCATTTGGCTGTCCGAGTGAACCAAGGTCGCGTACAAAAGCAAGCGGAAAAAGATCAATCAGGTTGCCCGTGTAGCGGTAGTCGTGAAACAGTATCTGCTCCTGTCTTATGAAAGCAGAGTATCCAAAAGGCTGTGCAAGGCCATGGTAGTGAAGCGGAACGATGATTTCAGCTTTTACTCCAAGCGAATCACGTTTTACCAGTGAAGTATCCCTTGCGTGCAATGTATCGGCTATTGAAAGTGAATCTCTCAGAGGTCTTACTGTTTTAAGTGTATCTTTTGTTTGAGCTGTTGTGTTGAAAGCAGCGGCAAACAGAAAGAGCAAAATCAAAAAATTTTTCATATCGGAATATTATTCAATCGTTATATATCAATAGAATAAAAATAACAATAAAATGAGAAGCAGCAAAGAAGAATAAAGATTCCGCGCATAACGTTTATTAGAGCCGAGTAAGATCTGAGGCCGCAGTACTTCCGGTGTTGATATAGCAATATCAAACGGCTGCTCAACAGAAAAAATATTTTGAAAAAAATTTACTTTGAAGAAAAATATATTTATTTTGCAACACAATTCTTAAACAAAACAAAGGATTAACAAAAATGGCACAAGCAAAACCAATGACAAAAGCTCAGATCATCGAGCATCTTTCTGTAAAAACCGGAACAACAAAAAAATTAGCTGGTCAATTCTTACAGGAACTTGTCACATTGTCTTATAAAGAAGCTAAGAAGTCATTCACTTTTCCAGGCTTGGGAAAATTAGAAATTGCCAGCCGCAAGAAAAGAACTGGTAGAAATCCACAGACCGGTGAAGCTATAACAATACCGGCAAGAAAGGTTTTGAGATTTAAAGTTGCTAAGGCAGCTAAGGATGCTATTTTACCTGCTAAGAAGTAATTGATATCGTTAAGATTAGATAATAAAAAAGGCTGCCATAAGGCAGCCTTTTTTACTTTGTGCTATACTTTCTGCGATTTTGCAATCAGGTTAAGAGCGCTGCCTGCCTTGAACCATTCAATCTGGCCATGGTTAAATGTATGATTTAAGACGCATTCTTCCGTAGTGCCGTCCTTGTGTTTAATCACCAGCTTAAGTGGCATATCGGGTGTAAAGCTCGTCAGTCCAATGATGCTGAGCCTGTCGTCTTCCTGGATCTTGTCGTAATCCATTGGGTTTGCGAAAGTCAGCGGCAGCATTCCCTGTTTTTTCAGGTTAGTCTCATGTATACGTGCAAAGCTTTTGACAATAATGGCCTTGCCGCCCAGGAATCTGGGTTCCATTGCGGCGTGTTCGCGGCTGGAGCCTTCGCCATAGTTTTCATCTCCTACTACTACCCAGCCGGACCCCATTGCTTTGTATTCACGTGCGACTTCGGGAATCGATTTATACCCGCCGGTAAAGATATTTTTAACTTCGCCCGGTTTATCTGTAAAAGCATTCATGGCACCAATGAACATGTTATTCGAGATGTTGTCCAGGTGTCCGCGGTAGCGCAGCCATGGGCCAGCCATTGAAATATGGTCAGTTGTGCATTTGCCTTTTGCCTTAAGCAGCAGCGGAAGGTCCACGTAATCCTTTCCATCCCACGGTTTGAAGGGTTCCAAAAGTTGCAGGCGGGAGCTTTGGGGATCCACTTTAACCTGGACATTTGCTCCATCCTTTGCAGGGGGCAGGAACCCGGTTGTATCCTTAACAAAGCCGTTTTCAGGAAGCTCATCGCCATGAGGGGGATCGAGCTTTACTTTTTCACCTTTATCATTTAACAGCGTGTCGGTTAAGGGATTAAAGGACAGGCTTCCGCTCAGAGCCAGGGCGGTAACGAGTTCGGGGCTGGCTACAAATGCGTGGGTCTTGGGATTACCATCATTTCTTTTTGCAAAATTGCGGTTGAATGAAGTAACTATGGTATTCTTCTCGCCCTCCTCCTTATCCATTCTTTTCCACATGCCTATACAGGGTCCGCACGCATTAGAAAGCACTTTGCCGCCGAGTTTTGTCAGGATTTCGAGTTGTCCGTCTCTTTCAACGGTTGCCCTTACCTGTTCGGAGCCGGGAGTAATGATATAGTGTGATTTTGCCTTGAGTCCCTTTTCAATAGCCTGGCGTGCAATGCTTGCCGCTCTGTCAATATCTTCATAACTGGAGTTAGTGCAGCTTCCGATGAGAGCTGCGCTGATGTTATCTATAAAATCCTTTTCCTTAACTATCTCTTTCATTTCCGAAACCGGCCATGCGAGGTCAGGTGTAAATGGTCCGTTCAGGTGCGGTTCCAATGTATCGAGATCAATCTCAACTATAGAGTCATAATATTTATGAGGGTCCGTATCCACTTCCTTATCAGCAGTAAGGCAGTCTGCTAGTCCCTCTGCCAGTGAAGCCACGTCCTCACGGAAAGTTTTACGCAGGTAGTCGGCCATCTTAGTGTCAAACGGGAAGACGGAAGTTGTAGCGCCGACCTCGGCACCCATATTGCAAATTGTAGCCTTGCCGGTACAGGAGATGGTTTTGGTACCTTCGCCAAAGTATTCGATAATGGCTCCCGTGCCGCCCTTTACCGTCAGAATTCCCGCGAGTTTAAGAATAATATCCTTGGGGGCTGTCCAGCCGTTCAGTTTACCTGTTAATTTAACTCCAATAATCTTAGGCCATTTAACTTCCCATGGCATACCGGCCATAACGTCAACTGCATCAGCGCCACCCACGCCGATTGCCACCATTCCGAGTCCTCCTGCGTTAGGAGTATGGGAATCCGTGCCTATGATCATTCCCCCCGGGAAAGCATAATTTTCGAGCACAACCTGGTGAATGATTCCTGCTCCGGGTTTCCAGAATCCTATGCCGTACTTGCTGGAAATACTTTCGAGAAAATCGTAAACTTCTTTATTTTCGTCTTTAGCCCTGATCAGGTCTTCTTTAGCGCCAACTTTAGCCTGTATAAGGTGATCGCAGTGAACAGTCGTTGGAACGGCAGTCGTTTTTCTGCCAGCGTGCATGAACTGAAGAAGAGCCATCTGTGCCGTTGCATCCTGCATTGCAACACGGTCGGGTGCCATGTCAACGTAATCTTTACCTCTTTTAATTTCTTTGGACACAGGAGCAGAAAGGTGTGAGTATAAAATTTTTTCAGTTAATGTTAGTGGCCTTCCAAGAATTTTTTTTGCGGCTTCAACTTTACCTCTGAGTTCATGATATAGTTTCTGAATTGTCATTATATCGGCAGTCATTTTTCCCTCTGATTAATTTGTATGTAATATAAAGTAAAATCTTTAAAGGATAAAGGGTAAAGAAAAAATCGGGAATGGATTAAATAAGGGCGTTGAGGGGAGGGTAATTGAAAGGTAAAAAGTAAAAAGTAAAAAGTAAAAAGTAAGGGAAAGGGAAAAAGGGGAGGAGCATTTTTTGCTTTTTATTTTCCCCCTGATCAGCCGCAACCCGATTGCGAAATACGGGTTATGTCATAGAAAGATAAATGAATTCATATTGTACCCGGTACCTGGAGTTTTACAGGTACAATTCACTTTCTACCAGTTCACAAATAATGTGGGCGATGGTTATATGGCCTTCCTGGATTCTCTGGGTATTAGCCGAGGGAATGACTACCGGCAGGTCCGACATCGATTTTAACTTTCCGCCTGATCCTCCCAGAAAACAGATGACATTCATTCCTTTGGATTTTGCCGCATCGACCGCTTTAATAATGTTAGGTGAATTACCGCTGGTAGAGATAGCCAGCAGCACGTCGCCCTTATTTCCTATTCCTTCGATGAGGCGTGCAAAGATGTTCTCAAAGCCGATATCGTTTCCGCCTGCAGTCAGGTTGGATGTATCAGTTGTCAGTGCGATAGCCGGCAGTGCGGGTCTCTGTATATGATGGCTGAGACGGATCATAAATTCTGCGGCAATATGCTGGCAGTCGGCGGCGCTTCCGCCATTACCGCACAGCAGCAGTTTATTCCCGCCTTTGAAGGCTTCAGAGAGCATTGATGCGGCTGAAAGAATGTCCTGAGTACATTCTTCCAGGATTCTGAGTTTTGTTTCGGAGCTTTCGTGCAAAGACTCGCTTATGAATTTGTTTTTGTCGAACATCTGCTTACTTATTAATTTATGAATGGTTAATTTTAAGTGCCGGCTGTTCCAGTAATGCGCTGCTTTTACAGTGAATGGAATCGGCGAATTCCTTAATCATGTTCCAGTTGCCTTCCTGTTCAAAATGATTTCCTGTAACGATAATTTTTGCGCCGCTTTCAACCTTTTCCCTTGCGCATTCAGCACTTCTTATACCGCCGCCAACAATAACCGGAATATCCAGGCATTCAGATACAACGCTTATCATTTCGTTAGGGACTGAGAGTTGTGCTCCGGAGCCTCCTTCGAGGTACACCACTTTCATTCCCAGGTACTGTGCCGCAAGTGCAGTGGCAGCAGCTATCTCGGGTTTATTGCGGGGTATAGGCCGGCTTCCGCTAATATATTCAGCCGTAGTAACGCTCCCTGATTCAACCAGTATGTAGCCGGTTGGAATTGACTCAATACCATAAGCCTTCATTAATGGGGCTGCAAGTACGTGTTTGCCTATCAGGTGCTCGGGATTCCTGCCGCTGATGAGCGAGAGGAACAGAACGGCATCTGCATTAGGTGTAACCTGGCTGACGCTTCCCGGGAAAACAACTGCGGGAATTGAACAATTGTTTTTTATAGTGGAAATAGTTGTAGAAAGGTCTCCGTTCATCATCAGGCTGCCACCAATCAGAAATCCGTCTACCCCGTTTTCCTCACATTTGTTAATAAATGTAACAAGTTTTTCTCCCGAAATCTTATCCGGGTCAATAAGTATCAGAAAAGCAGCGCCTTTTGCCGAAATCGTATCAATCAGGTAATTGTATATATTCATATTGTCAGATTATTTTATAAAATATAATTATTTTTGCCAAAAGGACAAAGTTATTTTTCCGTTAAAAATCCCGCGGTCCGTGATCAAAACAAAACATTGCTGACCAGGGACCCGGGATCTAAAACCAACAACAAAGTAAATTGGCAATCAGCCCTTAGTGCTGAGGGAGATTCTTCCTTTTACAAGGTCGATTCCTATTATTGTTACATCCAGAATGTCGCCAACGTTAAGAACTTCGAGCGGGTTTTTCACGTACTTATTGGCAATCTGTGAAATATGCAAGAGTCCGTCCTGTTTAACTCCTATATCTACAAAAGCTCCGAAGTCAACTACGTTTCTGACGGTACCTTTGAGCCGCATACCTTCTCTCAAATCCTCGATCTTCAGTACGTCGCTTCTAAGTATGGGTTTGGGCAGTTCCTCACGGGGATCTCTTCCTGGTTTTTTCAGGTTCTCCAGAATATCCATGAGAGTAGGTTCGCCGATTGAGATATCCTTTGCAATTTTTGAAATGCCTTTATGAGCCGCAAAAAGGCTCAGGACGTTTCCCGAATCCTTGATGCGTTCAGGCAAAACATTGCAGAATTTCAGCAGCTGTTCTGTTGCAGAATAAGATTCCGGGTGAATGAATGTATTATCCAGCGGGTTATCGCCGTTAGGGATTTTGAGAAAACCGGCGGCCTGTTCAAAAGCCTTATCACCGAGTCCCGGCACCTCCATGAGCTGCTTGCGGTTTGAGAATTTGCCTATTGATTCCCTGTATTTAATAATGTTTGAAGCAATTCTTTTATTGAGGCCCGATACATAATTCAGCAATGAAACTGAGGCTGTATTAAGGTCGACTCCTACGTAGTTCACGCAGCTTACTACCACATCATCAAGTTTCTTATTGAGCAGCTTCTGGTCAACGTCGTGCTGATAAAGACCCACGCCGATGGATTTAGGGTCAATTTTGACCAATTCAGCCAAAGGATCCAGTAATCTGCGTGCAATTGATATATTTCCTCTCTGGCTGGCTTCAAGATCAGGGAATTCCTGTTTTGCCAATGGAGATGCTGAATAGACCGATGCGCCGGCTTCGCTTACTATAACATAGTGGCAGTCGAGCTGGTTGGTTTTAATTATATCGGCCACAAAGAACTCAGTTTCACGGCTTGCCGTGCCATTGCCAATGGCAATTACTTCCACTTTATATTTCTGTATTAGTGCGAGCACAATTTTTGCGGCCTCATAGGTCTTGTTCTGCGGAGCATGGGGATAAATGGTATGTCCTTCCAGATATTTTCCCGTTGCATCAATGATAGCTACCTTACAGCCGGAAACAAAACCGGGATCGATTCCCATCATAATCCTGTCAGCAATAGGCGGCTGCAGCAGGAGCTGGCGCAGGTTGGATGCAAAAATTTCGATTGCGTGCAGGTCTGCAACTTCAGTAAGGACGCTCCTGACTTCACGTTCAATTGAAGGGAATATGAGTCTGGAGAATGAATCCTCGGTAGTTGCCTGCAGCAGTTCCATAAATGCCGATTCGGTATAAGGCAGGAAAGTAGTGAGGATTTCTTTCAGTATCGGAGCCTCCTCCACCTGAAGGTTTGCCTTCAGCACCTTTTCTCTTTCGCCCCTGTTGATTGCAAGTAACTGGTATGGTTTAATCTTTGTAAGTTCAATTCTGAAATTATAATAGATCTCGTAAACGTCTTTTTTAGTATCAACCTTGTCGTTTTCTTTTTCCTTAGTCTTTTCGGACATGATAACCGAGGTATCGAGCATATACTGACGGGCGACCTTGCGGACCTCGGCATTTTCGCTTATCATTTCGGCAATGATATCCTGAGCTCCCTGTAAAGCTTCCTCCACGGAGAATACGCCCAGCTCCTCATTTATAAATTCTGCCAGTTTTTCCTGGAAATTTCCTATGAAAGAGGGGGTATCTAGTATAAAGAGGGCAAGTGGTTCGAGTCCCTTTGCCTTTGCAACCGTTCCGCGCGTTTTTCTCTTGGGTTTATAGGGGAGATAAAGATCCTCAACTTCCTGCAATTTTGTAGCACTTGTAATTTTATTTCTCAGTTCATCTGTCAGTTTGCCCTGTTCTTCAATACTTTTTAGTATTGTTTCTTTTCTTTCTTCCAGAATGGTAAGATAGTTCAGGCGATCCTCAATATCGCGCAGATTTTCTTCATCCAGGCCCCCGGTTTTTTCCTTACGGTATCTTGCGATAAACGGGATAGTCGACCCGTCCTGAAACATGGAGATTACCTCTTTGACCTGGTCAACTCTTATATTTAATTCAGTAGCAATTACTGCTGGAATATTGATCATTCTATAATCCTGCTTTAAGTTTAATATAAAAATCTAGCTGCATAAATGGTGATTGTATGGTTTTGTCAGGCGGATAAATGCATGAGAGTGCAAACCGGACCCATTATTCAAGCTTAAAAGACATTATGCAATATTTAATGCCACAAAGGTAAGTCCAAATCACTTAATTTATCAAGGCCTTTTGTAAAAAATCACCTTTGGTTTATTTTGCCGTAAAATCTAAACTTTTCGTATATTCGGGCGATAATTTAGAATAGGTAAGCTCTTTTAAAATCCAAATTCAGGGTGAAGTACATTATAAATAATGGGAACTGCTGAAGTCATATCGTCGGAAAATCAGGGAGAAGCGCTTTCTAATGAGCTGCTGGTGGCAAGATTCAGGACCTTTGCCAAGGAGCATTTCCAGGATTTCATAAAAAATGAGATTGATTATCTTCAATATATAAAGAAGAGCGCCCAGTTATACAGTTTCCACCTGCCCGCCGACAAAGGCGAATTTTTCATACATTATGAAGCTGCCCCATTTTTCTGGTTATGTGATTCACCTGTTGTATTGAAGCTTGAAGAATGGATGAAGCTCGAGGGGCGGGGAAAAAGTGCAATGCTGGAGAGCTACAGGTCCATAAAGGAATTCTACATTAAATGGGCAATACTGAAGTCAGATCAGGAAAAGAAGTACTATGCACTTTCAACCATCAAGCTGATTGAGAGGGACACCAATAAGGGTAACCTGTTAAAACTCATCCTTCACGCCGTAATTCTGGCTTTTGATAAGAAGATATTTCAGCCTGTAAAAGCCCTGGAGCTTCTTGTAAATGCGATGGAAGTGCTTGAGACCATGAAACTGGATGATAAGATAAAAAATGAATTCAGGTATCTTGTCAATATATATATGGGGTTTGTAAACCTGAAGATATACGAATATGCCGAAGCCGGTCAGAAATTTGCTGAAGCCCTGGTGTTAAACCCTTCTGGTCTTACGGCCAAATTTTATCTCGCATTTACCGAAAAAAGGGCAGGCAATGCCGATACAGCAATACAACTGCTTAGTGAAATAATAGAGTTCGACAAGACTGCAATTGAATATGCCGTGGAAAATAACAGTATAGTGCTGTTGGGGTTTTTTATAAGGAACGCTGCTACATATAACATTTTCAACGAGGGTGAGTTTGCGGGTCTGCTTGAAGACATTGAAGCTACTTTATCGGCAACTCTGGGTCTGGGGGGCTTTGCATATGAGGATCTGGGGAATGCCCTTAGCAGGCTGGGTGAACTATACTTAAGGGATTTTTACAGCGAAGAAGTATTAAAGAACCTCGATTTTCTGGAAAAGGCATATCAGGCTTATCTGGACAACAGGAATCTGATTGCCCAGTTATCAAGGCCTCCGGTGGAAGAAAAACTCAGGAAGACCATTCAGGCTATCATTAATACTATTAAGAACCGGTACACGGCAGAAATTTATGATAAGCTAAAGCAGTATGACATCGGAATAAATGAAAACCATGAGATTATAAGGCACCTGACTCAGGAATCCGAAGAAGCTCAAAAAGTCCACAACAAAAGGCTGGAAGAGGAGCTGCAGGAGCTGGAAAGGCGAATAAGCGACAACATTGCGCTGATTGAAGGCAGGATTGAAAACATACATCTCCAGAAGAAGTTTGATCCACAGGTGGCATTCAATAATGCAATGCTTTATAATTTCATCGTTACGCTCATCATTTTTACTATTGGCGGATTTTCAGGGTGTTTCAGGGAGTCGATAGACGATGTGTATGATTACCGGGGTGTAATGATGACTGTAGTTTTAGCGGGGCTCAAATGGGGGGTATTTACATTTTTCGTGGGGACAATAATATCCATGTTTTTTGCGGCATTTGCCGTCATTGAGCGTACGGGGGAGAAGCAGAAGCTTCTTAAAAAAATCACCTATCTGAAGGGCCATAAAGAAAGAGAAAACGAATTACTTAAGCGTGAGAATGAAAGAAGGCTTAAAACGATAGTTGATAACTACAATGAAAGAGTCGATTCCCACAAAAAATCGGCCGAAAAGCTGAAGGCAGAAAAAGACGAGCATTACCTGGTATTGCAGGAAGGTGCCGACAAGAAAATCGCAGAATATCAGGAGAAGCTGGACTGGGTGCTGAGGTTCGGCTAAAACGATTCATTTCCTGACCAGATTATTCACTTCACTTATGCTCATCCATTAAGAACCATATCTCTTATAGCTTTTTTTTCGGATGAAATTAATCCAAATGTGCAAATTACCTTATCTGTTTTGCTTTGTTAAAGAATCCTGTATATATGACGATAATATTTTGTAAATCCAATGTGTCTGTGCTCTGGTACTTTGTTATTTGTTGTCCGGTCCGTTTCCATATAATAATAAGTAAAGTTTATGAGAGCTTAAATGAGTGTTTATACATCGGCGGGCCTGTTTAAAGTCTCCAATGAATTTATGCGGCAGCATACATCTCCTTCATTTTGCTCATTCCAACGGTACAATTTCACCGGCATAATTTGCAACACAACAGATCTCTTCTCCATAATCAAATTACAGGAAGCCTATGGTGTCCGGTCGGAGACATAATTACCTGATTTCCAGATCTTTCAACAGGAAGGACAGTGTATATATGCTGGTCACTTTTACAGTGTTCATAGCATACATACTTTTGTTCAGATATCTTTATCCTGTCTTCGGTAATTCTGTAGGCGCAATTGTATTTTTACCCATTGTCGTAGCAGGATGGAAACTTGGCAGCAGGATGGGTCTGATATTAGCATTTTTATCCTGCGTTATTAATCTTGTATTATACAAGGCGGTACATGAATCCGGATGGGGTGAAGTATTGCTGAACAGTTTGCCTGCTTTCATTGCCTCATTTCTGGTAGGAGGACTAACAGGATGGTTTAATAAACTTCATTCCGTAATAAATGAAAAAACTTTTGAGCTTGGCAGGAAACAGAATGAATTAGAGAGTGAAATTAGACGGCATAAGGTTACAATGGAGAATCTCAGATGGAATGAAGCACTGCTGAGAACCATGGCTGATGCTTCAAATGTCGGCTACCTTGTAATAAACACCGAAACCGATAAAATTCTTTATTTTAATAATACTTTCAGCCGGATGTGGAATATAGAGCACCTGGAAGAAAAAATCAGGGCTGACGAATATAAAAACAGCGAACTGATGCTGCAATGTCAGGCACTTCTAAAAGATTCCATATCTCTTTCGGAACCGGAAGCCGCCAGATTATTAATGCGTAACAAAATCCGTAATGAAGAGCTGGAGCTATCTGACGGGCGCATAATACATACTTATGATACAATGCTGGAAAACGGATATGAGAACAATAAGAGGCTGTGTGTTTTTATTGATATAACGGGCCATAAGAAAATAGAAGAAGAATTGCGCAATTCAAGAAATTTTCTTGAACAGGTCATCAACTCAGTAGGCGATCCCTTCTTTGTCAAGGACAGACAGCACAGGTGGATACTTCTGAATGACAGTTTTGCCAGCCTTTTCGGCAATAAAATAAATGATATGCTTGGTAAGACTGTTTATGATTATTTCCCCAAAGAAAAAGCGGATAATTTCATTAAGATAGATGAGCATATCTTTGAAACGGGAGAGGAAGTAATAACTGAAGATACAATGACTGATGAATCGGGTAATGAGCATTATCTGACTATACGGAAGAATATATACAAGGGAAGTTCTTTGGAAAATTCATTCCTGGTAGGAACAATAAAAGATCAGACAGTGCAAAAAAATGCGGAAATGGAGCTGATCAGAGCCCTGACAAAAGAAAAAGAGCTGAGCGAGCTGAAAAGCGAGTTTATTACAACCGTATCACATGAATACCGCACTCCGCTCACGCGGATTCTTTCGTCTGCTGAACTGCTGGAAATGACTGCAACCGGAGAGATGAAGACTCAGCTCACAGGCAATATAATAAAATCTGTTGACGATATGATAGCAATGCTTAATGACGTACTGATGCTTGAAAAAGTGGAATCAGGAAAGATAGAATGCCGGCTTGCCCAGTTAGAGGTTATCGGCTTTTGCCGCGATCTGATTAAAGATATACAGGGGACAAGCAATAACAAGTGTCCGGTTGTAATTAATTCAGCATTAGAATCCTTAAATGCAATGCTTGATAAAAGTTTATTAAGGCATATTCTCAACAGTCTTTTATCCAATGCCATAAAATATTCCCCGGCCGGGAAACATATCGAACTTCATATAGCCAGGGAGGAAGGTTCTGTTCACTTTAATGTGATAGATCATGGAATTGGAATTTCAGAAAGAGATCAGTCCCGTCTTTTTGAACCTTTTTTCAGGTCACTTAATATTGCAAACATTCAGGGTTCGGGGCTGGGTCTCTCGATAGCAAAATATCTTGTTGAACTGCATGGGGGGAAGATAACATTTGAGAGTCATGAAAATACGGGCAGCTCCTTTATGGTCTCGCTGCCATATTATGCAAAGTAAACAATCCTGGATAGAAGTGGAAGCAGAAGTCAGGTAATCCCGCCAATCGCTCCTGAATACTCTAAAACACATTAAAACAACCCATCCATAAATGGCTATTAATAGCCATTATATGATTTTCATCCAATAATTTACCCGAATTTATTAAATAAAGGCATTAATTCCGGATGGCATAAGAATTGATCTTAGAGCCTTAAGTATTAAAAATAAAAAGAATAATGCCATGAAATATTTGGTGACTGGTGGTGCCGGGTTCATAGGTTCCAATATAGTTGAAGAGCTCTTAAAACGAGGATCTTCTGTAAGAGTAATTGATAATTTCTCTACCGGTAAAAGGGATAACCTGATTCCTTTTGCTTCAGATATTGAGCTGATCGAAGGAGATATTCGCAGTTATCATTCAGTACAAAAGGCAGTCAAAGGCGTTGATATCATTTTGCACCAGGCCGCACTTCCCTCTGTCCCGCGCTCAATTTATGATCCTATAACAACTAATGAAGTAAATGTAACAGGTACATTAAACATACTTGAATCTGCAAGGGAAGCGGGGGTAAAAAGGGTAGTTTTTGCTTCTTCTTCCTCTGTTTACGGTGAAAATGAGGTCCTTCCCAAGCATGAAGAGATGATGCCAAACCCGATTTCCCCATATGCGGTTTCGAAACTTAGCGGGGAGAAGTATTGCAGTGTCTTTACAAGGGTGTATGGACTAGAGACCGTAGCCCTCAGATATTTTAACGTGTTCGGTCCCAGGCAGGATCCAGAATCGCAGTACTCAGCTGTTATTCCAAGGTTCATTAAAACAATGGCTCAGGGCAATCAGCCGGTAATTTATGGTGATGGGGAGACGAGCAGGGATTTTACGTTTGTCAGAAATGTTGTAGGAGCAAACATTCTGGCGGCTGAAACGGAAAAAGTTGATTGCAGCGTAATGAATTGCGCATGCAATCAGATGATATCATTGAATATGCTTGTAAGTGAAATAAATACATATCTGGGGAAGGACATAAGACCCATTTATAAGGATTTCCGTAGAGGGGATATAAAGAAATCCTGTGCCTCAATTGAAAAAATCAGCAGGTATCTTGATTATAAACCATTAGTGGAATTTTCCAATGGTTTGAAAATGACAATCGATTCATACCTGCTTTGAATAATACGATGTGAATCAAAATTTTCTTATTCAATTCGGATAATAGTATAATGAAAGAACTAAATGGCAAAAAAGTCCTGGTAACAGGCGGAGCAGGCTTCATTGGCAGCTTTGTGGTTCGGGAATTGTTAAAAGAAGGCGTTGGGGAAGTTGTAATTTATGACAATTTTGCCCGTGGTAAAATGGAAAACATCAGGGAATGCCTTCTGGACAGCCGCTGCCATCTTTATCAGAATGGCGGAGATATAAGAGATGTGGATATTCTGAATGACGCAATGAAAGGCGTGGACTATGTCTTCCACCTGGCAGCGATGTGGTTATTGCATTGTAAGGATTATCCAAGAACAGCCTTTAAAGTAAATATTGAGGGCACATTTAATGTGCTGGAAGCTTGTGTAAGAAACAACGTTAAGAAACTGGTTTATTCATCATCTGCCTCAGTCTATGGTGATGCTGTAGAGATTCCAATGACGGAGGATCATCCATTTAATAACCGGAATTTTTATGGCGCAACCAAGATCACCGGGGAAGCCATGTGCCGTGCTTTTTATGAC
>JBLMZM010000194.1:0-41173 GCA_050258815.1 Ignavibacteriales bacterium | reverse complement strand
CCCTTATTAAATATTAATTATTGTAACACTTCGTCATCAGAGCAATAAATTAATAATAAATCCCCGATTCTCCATTAAATATTTTACTTACGGCATTATCCCGTGATGAACGGACAGGATGACTTAACCTGTTCCATTACACATATTCTGCCGGGAAATAACATATTTGTGTTATTATCTTAACCTGGAATACTCATCCAAAATAAAATACTTCCAGTCCCTTCCCAGTTATAGCAGATATGCAAGGACCCGCAGCAGCGGGTCCTTTTTATTTTACCACACATGAAATTATTTCATGTATATCATTTTGTTTACCTGTCTGAAGCCCTGGGCTTCGAGGGAGTAATAATAGATTCCGCTTGTGAGGTTTGCAGCACTGAACGATACTTCATACTGCCCCGTCCTCTGGACTTCATTAACAAGCGTTGTGACCAGCTGCCCCAGAACATTAAACACCTTCAGAGTTACCAGTCCCTCCTTTGCAACTGAATAATTTATTTTTGTAGAAGGATTAAAGGGATTGGGATAGTTCTGACTGAGATAGTAATTATCCGGAGCCTTGCCGCTTATCTGCTTTACATCAGTCTCCCCGTGAGCATGAAGACCAACGGTAATGCCCCCTCCCTGCCTTACGGCCCAGACGTTTCCTTCATCATTCCTCGCCGTTGTCATGTGCAGGTATGCTTTTGAATCCGGGGCAGTATATTCAACCTTCCACGTGCTGTCGCCAAAATTCTGTGCCGTATATATGTGATTATCAGGTGCATTAGCCGTGCCCAGCCTCGTCATCCAGCTGTCCCAGTTATCGTGTACAAGAATTCCCGTAATTGGACCGCTGCCCATGGTGTTAATAGCCTTCCAGGTGCTGCCTCCGTTTGCCGTAATGTAAAGTCCTGTTCCTGCAGCAAGACCGTTGCTGCCCGAAAAATAAATTGAGTGTATGTCAGTGAGCCCTGCGGTTGGCTTTGCAGTCCAGGTCATGCCATAATCCGTTGAAACGTACATCCTGGAATTGTTTGTCCCGAACCATACAGTTTTGCTTGCGGCGTCTCCATAGATGGAGTTGTTAAATCCTGCCTCAGTTGTGCTTCCGGCAGGAAGTCTTATTCCTGTGGAATCCCACGTAGCACCGCCATTGGTAGTAGCCCAGACTGACCAGCGCCCGCCAATAGGATTGGCAACTAATACACCGCGATTACTGTCGAACATGAATATCCCGTTTATCATTCCCCCGGCCAGCGTGTACACTTTAGTCCAGCTCTGTCCCGCGTTGGTCGTTCTGTATACGTATGCAGTAGTTGCGTGGGTGACAGGATCTGTCTCTGGAGACGCACTGACCAAAGCACTCTGTGCATCAATACCGAATATATTCATAAGATTGGTTGTACCAATAACCGAACCTCCTCCTTTACTTTGCCATGTAACTCCTTCATCAGTAGTCAGCAAAACCGTACCTCCGTTTCCGCATATCCAGGCTATATTATTCGTAACCACAGAAACTGACTGCAGATCCTGTGTTGTCCCGGAAGCCTGATCCTTCCAGTCGTGCGCGCTGATTGATACCGTTAAAGCCAATAAAAATAGAACAAAGAAACGTTTCATATACCATCCTGACCTTTCTATAATCATCCCCCGGTGAACTTACAGCATTTCATCCAGGGTATTCACCCGAAAACAATTATTCTTAATTATTGAAATACTGATAATATTTAAACGATATCCCATAAAGGCTGAATGTGTGCTGATCCTCCGGAAATATTTTGCAAACTTCACACTCTGAGCTTCTGCCTGAATATTTATATTAAAGGGATATTAATAGAATCACAGAAAGTAAGCCCCATTATTAATACATAACCTGAATTCAGCCCCTTGTCAAGGTAAATGGCAAAGTACAAACCCTGTCATAAATTTCCCTGTAGTGATTTATTCCCCTTTCCGGTATGTAATTATGGGAACAGGCCAGGTGGTTACGCTGCGCGTCCCCCAGGAATGTCTGAGGAAAGTTATCCTCTAATGCATTTTGATTTTTGCTGAAATTTACTATTATTTGTTTGATAATTCTTTTTGTAATATGCCGGATACACAATAACAATTTTACCGGAGGACTCTCTTAATGAAAACCTTATTAACTGTCCTGTTGTTTGTGTTCATGCCTTCTCTCATTTTTTCACAGGGATTCGTCCCAAATGACGTTGAGATGGCTTTATCCAGAATTGAACAGGCCTTTCGTACTGCCAGTCCTCAATCCATCGAGGATATGATTCCCTCATCAATTACCATGCGCCTGCAGGATTCATTGTATCAGAGTATTTCCAGCATACAAGCCATGAATGTGCTGAAAAGCTTCTTTGACAGCAAAAAAGATATTAGCTTTCAGTTAACGACTCCCGGCCACGGAACTATGAGTTTTACCGATGCAGCCACCGGTAAAAAAGAAACTGTCGCCGTTGATCTATGGATGGCCAGACATATGACCGGGCCGACCATTTATGCACTGAATATCAGCAATTATCCCCAGGCCACCGTTTTCTATAATATCCCGGGAAATAAGAAGTAACCTGTTTCCGCCTATGGTGGGAGTACCTACTGTTGAGTGCTGAGCGCTTGGTCCGAAGAAATTCACTTTAGATTTTAACCGCTATGGCTATAACTCAGCACCTGAAATTTAACACTTTTGTTTTCCGGCACTCAACATTCTCCCCCTGAAACTGGCTTCAAGCAACTTTCACCAGCTGCTTGCCCAGGTTTTCACCATTGAACAGACCTATAAAGGCACGGGGTGTATTTTCAAGTCCCTCAGTTATGCTTTCTGAAGACTTTAACCTGCCTTCACGGTACCACCCGGCCAGATGCGTGATTCCCTCCTCAAAACGTTCTGAATACTGGCGCACCAGAAAACCCTTCATCATGGCAGTGTGGGATAAGAGAAATCTCTGCACGCGGGGACCCACAGGCGTCTCAATTTCATTATATAGTGATATCTGCCCGCATATAGGTATTCTTGCATTATTATTAATAAGAAACATGACTGCATCTGAGATCTTTCCACCCACATTGTCAAAATAAACGTCTATTCCGCCGGGACATGCTTCCTCCAGCCGTACCTTTAAGTCAGGGGTCTCCTTATAATTTATGGCCTCGTCAAACCCCAATTCCTCGACCAGGTATTTTATTTTGTTTTGCGAACCCGTGATACCAACGGCCCTGCATCCCTTGATCTTTGCTATCTGGCCGACAACCGTCCCAACGGCACCTGCCGCCCCTGATACCACAACCGTCTCACCCGCCTGGGGCTGCCCAACATCCAGCAGTCCGAAATAAGCTGTCAGCCCCGTCATTCCCAGAATCCCCAGGGCCGTGCTTACGGGAGCCAGCTCCTGATTTATCTTTTGCAGCTCATTTTCACGGGCAATTGAATAATCTGCCCAGCCCATGGTGCCTGCAACATAATCCCCCTCACGCAGCCTGTCTCCCCTGGTTTTCACAACACGCCCTACAACACCGCCTGCTATTACCTCATCCAGCTTGTATGAGGCAACATAGGACTTCTGTTCGCTCATCCGTCCTCTCATGTATGGATCTACCGAAATAAATTCGCTTTTTACCAGCACTTCCCCTGCTCCCGGCTCAGGGACCGGAGATTCGACCATTTTAAAAATGCTCTCATCAGGCATTCCAACGGGTCGCTTTACCAACAGTATCTGTCTGTTTTTAAGATCTGGCATCTATCTTTCCTCCTTCTTTTTTGTGATATATAATTATTATATAAGATTGACCAGACAAAAACACCCACAATCCTGTGTACCTGGTTCCTTACTGATCCTGAAATGGGGCAAATCTGGTGACACTCAATATTGGATTTCGGGCATTAAACCAGGGATGTATCTCTTTATTTGTCTTGATTATTAAAAAAAATAAAGTAGATTCTGTATTGCCTTAGTCAGGGGTTTCTCTTAACTTTTATTGAAGGGGCAGATCGTTGAAAACATAATCCAGCTACGCCATTAACGTTCCGGGATGCATTGCTAAGGCAAAAGAGGAATTCATAAAATCATAATAGAGGTATGTTATGAAAACCAGCAAAGTGAAGGAATTCCTGGACAAAACTGATATTCCGTATAAAAAAATCTCCCACCCGCTCGCATTTACAGCACAGGAAGTAGCCGCTACAGCACACATTAAAGGCAGGGAATTTGCAAAAACCGTAATGATAAAGATAAATGGCAGGCTGGCCATGACCGTACTGCCGGCATCCCACGTTGTTGACTTTGAAAAGCTCAAAAGAGCTCTGAATACACAGGATATTAAACTGGCAACTGAGACCGAATTTAAGATTAAATTCCCCGACTGCGAGCTCGGTGCCATGCCTCCTTTTGGTAATCTTTATGATATGGACGTGTATGTATGCTGTGACCTGCTGGATAATGAGGAAATTGCGTTCAATGCGGGTTCCCATACGGACGTTATAGAGATGACAATTGAGGAATTCCGGAGGATTGTAGGTCCAATAGAACTGGACTTTACAAAAAAACACAAGGTGTAGAAACTCCCGATAAAAGAGGGGACGATATGCCAATAATAATATTTCTGTTGTTTCTGTGGATATCCTCCTATGCCGGACCCGGCCAGGTATACGTCATTACAATTGATGGAGCCATAAACCAGGTAACCGAGGATTATCTTAATACGGGTATATCCAAAGCTGAACTGAACAGGGCTGAATGCCTGATTGTTAAACTCAATACACCAGGGGGACTCCTTTCATCAACACGGGACATGGTTTCCATGATCCTGCGTTCACCCGTTCCCGTCATAATCTATGTTTCTCCTGAAGGTGCCCAGGCCGCCTCGGCAGGGGTCTTTCTCACACTCTCGGCCCACATTGCTGCAATGGCCCCGGGGACTAACATCGGTGCGGCACACCCGGTTACAATGCAGGGACAAGCCGATTCTGTTATGATGGGAAAGGTCACCAATGATGCCGCAGCTTTCATACGGACAATAAGTGAGAAACGAAACCGGAATATCCAGTGGGCAGAAGATGCCGTGCGGAAAAGCCTTTCAATCACGGAAACAGAAGCCCTGAAAATTAAAGTAATCGACATCATTGCGGGCGACATAATTTCATTGCTTAAAAAGGTAAACGGGACCAGGGTGGAGACCTCCTCAGGAGTAAAAATCCTGAAAACAAACGACACAAAGATCATCCCGCTTGAAATGACTTTCCAGCAAAAGCTGCTGAAAATCCTGAGTGATCCGAACATAACATATATTCTCCTGATAATAGGCCTCTACGGGGTAATGTTTGAACTGTATAATCCGGGCTCCATATTCCCCGGCATCATCGGCGTAATAGGCCTGGTGCTCGCATTCTATTCAATGCATACGCTGCCCGTTAATTATGCCGGAATCAGCCTGATAATCCTCTCCATCGTACTTTTCATACTTGAGATTAAAATTGTCAGCCACGGCATACTGACAGTCGGGGCGGCAATTGCCCTCTTTCTTGGATCTATAATGCTGTTCCAGACCAGCTCAATACTGGACGCACTTATGGTCTCCAAAGAAATAATAATTGGTGTGGTTTTTATGACCATCATTTTCTTCCTTGTGGTAATCGGAATGGGACTCAAGGCCCAGCAGCTCAAACCTGCCACCGGTATACAGGGCATTATAGGTGAGGAAGGAGTTGCTATCTCAGACCTCGTTCCAACAGGGCAAATTCACGTCCACGGTGAAATCTGGTCGGCTGAAAGTCTGGAAGAAGGCATTAACCGTGGGGATAAGATTGTCGTCACCGGTATTGACGGCATGAACCTCAAAGTAAAAAAACAGGTATTTTAACCAGTGCTCGGTGTTGAATTCTTGTGTTGGGTAATTAAGCAGCCATTCATCACTTAACACTCAGAACTAAACACTCAGAACTAAAATCCGGGGGTTTTATGGAAACTGCATCAGCCTTATCCATTGTGCTGGTATTTTTCGTTTTAATAATCCTTTTCAGCGCAATTAGAATCCTGCGTGAATACGAGCGCGCAGTTGTATTCCGTCTGGGCCGCCTCATTGGGGCAAAGGGTCCCGGACTGGTGTTTCTCATTCCTATTGTGGACCGCATGATAAGGGTCAGCCTTAGAACAGTGGTGTTCGATGTTCCTGAACAGGATATCATTACAAAAGATAACGTTTCACTGAAAGTAAATGCTGTTGTCTATTTCCGTGTCTTTCATCCTGAGAAGGCCATAGTAGAAGTGGAAAATTATAATCAGGCCACTTCACAGCTTTCGCAGACAACGCTCCGCTGTATACTGGGTCAGTCAATGCTGGATGAACTGCTGGCAGAAAGGGAAAAGATAAACGCAGAACTTCAGAAAGTAATCGATATGCAGGCCGCCCCGTGGGGCATTAAAGTCTCCAACGTCGAAGTCAAACACGTAGACCTGCCAATTGAAATGAAGCGCGCAATGGCAAAACAGGCAGAAGCCGAAAGGGAAAGAAGAGCCAAGGTCATTCATGCCGAGGGAGAATTTCAGGCCAGCCAGAGATTGCTGGATGCCGCTACTATTATAGGAAATAATCCGGTTGCCGTACAGCTGAGATTCCTGCAGACTTTGACTGAAGTGGCTACCGAGAAAAATTCCACTACAATATTCCCTGTACCTATCGACCTATTGACCCCGTTCCTGCACGACGGCAGAAAATATAACAGGGAGATGGCCTGATATACTGGTTCTGTATTCAGAATGAATAGCCCAGATAAATACCCGTATAATCCGATTCCACTATAGGCAGGAATCTGAATTTGATTTCTTCGGTGTTTGCGGGTATCTCATCCCTGAAATAGCTGCCGACAGACTGCCCGATGGAGTATGTCATGAACCCGGCGGCTATTGCATCGGAAAGCCAGTGCATTGTACCCTTATGGAATGCACTGACACTTGCCATGGTGTATGCAACCCAGCCATAACCCACATACTTCAGCCAGGTCTTCTCAGGATAGTAGCCTGCAAGCGTCGAGGCCACTGCCATTGTTCCTCCTACGTGTCCCGAAGGCCACCCCCTGTATATCCCTCCCCGAACGAGTCCAAAATTAAAGCTTTCACTTACCTCCTCCCTGTCCAGCGGGGAGTTGGGATCCGGATGCGCCCTGCCCGTAATTCCCTTTAATATTGAAATATATGAAACCGTAATAAGTCCCGCCTGCAGCACTGCAAACGAGGCCCCCACCATCCTGTTATCCGACGTATATTTACCGTATATGTATAAGAATGCTCCGACTGTTACCGGCAGCGTAGAACCGGCTACAACTGCAGGCAGCGCAATGTTCGAGTAGAATTCATGATCCCTGAAATATGTACTGACGTGATAATCCAGATTTGTTGCAATAATGGCATAGCTAGAGGCGATTCCGGCAGCCTGTAGTATTATATTTCCAGTCCCCGTAAAACTGTGAACGATATTATTACCAAAATTGCTGAATGGCGTAAGTGTGAGCTCCCGGGTATTTAAAGAGTCAGCTCTAACTACTCTCCCATTTACATTATTTCCAGTTGCTGCCTGCGGATAACTTCCTCCTGCAGAAATCATTATGGCCACGGCAAGTATAAGTACGATTTTCATATAAAGCTACCCTAAGCATAATAATTATTGTAAGAAATATTCTCAACAGTTACATAAGCAAAAAATTCCCGCGATCTCTTCCCACGGTATATATTTCACCTTAATATCCGTCTATATGACTTGACTGTAAGCTCTATTATGAGTAGATATTATTAGCCCGTTTAATAGTAGTTTCCTGGGAACTAATGCTATCGATAATTTCCGCTTTGATTAAGCAACCGTATTCATAATTAAGGGGAATGACTATGTCAGACGAAAACAAAACTACCGAAGAATTGCTGGCAGAATGCAACAGGCTGGCCAATTACCTTAATGTCCATCCATTTTGCTATCAGGATGAATCGTTGACCAAACTGAACCGCAGGCCGGATCCGATTAACAGCAGCCACGTGGAGTGGACCCCCGGCACAACAAGGATCTCTACCCATATCAAATATTTTACTGAAAAATATCCTTTCTATGAATGGGAAATGAAGGAAGTACCGCACGAATTTTTTGAGGCTGCACTAAGAACCCTGTATACCTCAATTAAATCAGAAGCAATACTGAAGGCAAAATCAGAACTACCCGAGAAGGAATTGAACAGGCTTGCCACAGAAGTAGTTGAAAACATGCTCGAAAAAGAGCGCCATTTAGCAGAATAGCCGGGCATTATTGCGCAGTTGACCTGAATATCCTTACAGGAATATCCGGGTATGATTACTCAATAATAGTAATCTCCGGTATAGTGTGGCTATTAATTATATCTGCATAAGAAATGACCTGAATTCATCATAAGCGCCGGAGATCCTAACTGCTTTCTTTTCTTTCTTTAAGTATTCCAGAAGCCTCTGGGGTATTTCACCGCTGAAACCCAGCGCATCCTCAATTACTTCGGGGAATTTGGCCGGGTGGGCGGTTTCCAGAATTACGGAAACAGCATTCACTGAATCTGAATTAAAGTCCTTGATTGCCTCATAGCCCACAGCTCCATGGGGATCAATTATGTATTCATATTTATCATATACCTCCCGTATACCCGCTTTTGTCCTTTCATCGCTGATGCTTGAGCTGAAAATAATATTTTTAATCTTTTCATATGAATCCCGGTACAGGTCAAATATGCGCACCATGTTACTCGGGTTTCCAACGTCCATTGCATTTGAAAGGGTTCTGATTGAAGGCCTGGTTCTTAGTTGTCCCTCCGAGATGTAGTCTGAAAGCACTGAATTCCGGTTGACCGCTCCTATAAACTTTTTTACCGGCAACCCCATTTCTGAAGCAATCAGACCGGCCGTTAAGTTACCCAGGTTGCCGCTGGGAACAGAGAATATAATGTTGGGGTTTTTAGCTGCTAACTTTGAATAAGCATAAAAATAATAAAAACTCTGCGGCAGGAGCCGGGCAAAATTTATCGAATTTGCCGAGGTCAGATTTCTCTGCCTGTTCAGTGCAGTATCGCTGAATGCCTCCTTTACCAGCCGCTGGCAGTCATCAAAGGTTCCTTCTACCTCGAGTGCCGTAACATTGCCTCCTGCCGTAGTAAGCTGCTTTTCCTGGATGTTGCTCACCTTGCCCAAAGGATATAGCAGTACAACCTTAATCCCTTCCACATTAAAAAAACCGCTTGCTACAGCGCTTCCCGTATCCCCTGAAGTGGCAACAAGCACGGTAACTTCTTTATTTTCACCGTGCAGGAAATGCGACATCACCCTTGATGTAAATCTTGCGCCAAAATCCTTGAATGCAAGCGTGGGACCATGAAATAGCTCCAGGACCGCGATTTCATCAGAAAGGGATCTCACCACAACCGGGAAGTCAAATGCACTCGTGACGATATCCTGTAATGCCCCTGAAGTTAAGTCATCTCCTGTAAAGTGTTTTGCCACTTCATACGATATTTCCTGAAATGACATCCTGGACAGCCCTTGTATTTTTTTCTTACCCAGCACTGGAATCTCAGCAGGCATGAAAAGCCCTCCGTCCATAGCTATCCCTTTCAGCACGGCTTCCCGGAACGGGACTCTTAAAGTTTTATTTTTTGTACTATAGAATTCCATCCATTTCCCTTTTATTTCTCTTCAAGTACAACGGGACCCTGCCTGTTTATACCTGAAATAAATATTTCACTATTAATGCTGCGGTCTAAGGCTGCCTTCATATTTTCACCTATTACGACCGCCCTGTCATAAGAATCAGTTAGTGCAAATATGGAAGGACCGCTGCCCGATATGTTACACCCCAATGCACCCGCTTCAATTGCCGCTGATTTAATTCTTTCATAGCATGGAATAAACCGGCCCCTTACTGGCTCTACAATTACATCCTTCAGCGACCTGGATATGAGTCCATAATCCCCTTTCATCAGTCCCGCAACGAGACCCGCCGTATTACCCCAGTGCGTTTTGGCAGCTTCCATCGGTACTTCACGCGGAAGTAACCTGCGCGATTCTTTTGTATTAATTTCAATATCCGGATGAAGCACAATGCAGCAAAGGTCTTCAGGGACCGGGATCTCAACTATATCAATCGGGTCATAGCCTCTTATAAGCACAAAGCCGCCGTAAAGACTTGGAGCAACGTTATCTGCGTGTATGGCGCCGCTTGCAATCTGCTCACCCTTTAATGCGAATTCCAGGAGTTTTTCCTTTGGTAACCCGGCCTCCAGCAATCTGTCGGCAGCAAATGCAGCAGCAACAGCGCTTGCTGCGCTGGAACCCAGTCCGCTGCCTAATGGCATCTTTTTATGTATTTCTATCTCAATACCGGCATCAATATTTAAGTAGCTGCAGATTGCAGTTACGGGTGCCCCCGCCGTGTTCTCTGCTGCATCATATGGCAGCCTGCCCCCGTCTCCCGTTATCCTTGTAATTCTTATTCCTGGGTTTTCCGACAACCTCAGCAGCACCTCATCACCCGGCTGATCAATTGCAAATCCCATCACGTCAAATCCGCATGCAACGTTAGACACTGATGCCGGGGCAAATACTCTGACTTCTTTTTTCATTTATTCTCCTCTATCTGAAAAACAGGTAATTTGCAATTCTTACAATATCTGCAAATATTCCGCCTGAGGTAACAACTGCACCGGCACCGGGTCCCTGTATTACGATTGGGCGCTCATTATAATATACGGTAGTAAAAGCAATTATATTATCATTTGACGACAGTGAATAAAATGGATGATGTTTATCCACGGCCGTAAGTTTTACGCGCGCATGACCGTCAGAATACGACGCTATATAGCGCAGCACCTTTCCACTTTCAGAGGCATCCTTTCTTAGCTGTTCATAGTAGTTGTCGAATGAACCGAGGTTTTCCATGAACTCATCAACCGGAATGTCACTTCTTAGTCCCTCCGGGATCAGGTTCTCAACATCAATATCACCTAGTTCCAGCTTATATCCGGCTTCCCGCACCAGTATCAATAGCTTGCGTGCAACATCAAGGCCGTTTAAGTCCTCTCTCGGATCAGGCTCTGTGTATCCTTTCTTCCTTGCATCCCTGACAATATCCGAAAATGAACATTCCCCGTTGAAAGTATTGAATATATAGCTCAGTGTACCGCTAAGAACCCCTTCTATTTTATGTACCTTATCCCCGCTGAATATGAGGTCGTGCATTGTACTGATTACAGGCAGTCCCGCACCTACATTTGTCTCGTAAAGAAAGTTAACATTATACCTCTGTGCAGCATTCTGAAGCTGCAGATAATAATCATATGAACTGGAGTTGGCCTTCTTGTTCGGAGTAACAATTGAGATTGAGGATGAAAGTATTTCCAGGTACTTTTTCATTATTGCTTCGCTTGAAGTACAATCCACAAATACACTGTTTGGAAGGTTGCTCGATATCATCCTTTCGATAAAGACATCTGCGTTACTCTGCTCACCCTCACTGAAAAGCCTTTCCTCCCATCTGTCTACGTCAATGCCACCATAATCCAACAGCATCTTACGCGTATTTGCAACAGCAATTATTTTAAGATCAATCTTCAATGAGCTGTACAGGAACTCGATCTGGTTTTTTATCTGCTGAAACAGAGTCCTTCCAATCAAACCGGTCCCGACCACAAAAAGGTTGATCGATTTCAGATCCGACAGGAAGAAGGCATCATGAATTGCATTGAGTGCCTTCGATTCGTCATTGCCAGGAATGGCAATTGAGATGTTGAGTTCGGATGACCCCTGCGCTATGGCAACTATATTAACGCCATTACGTCCAAGAGCCTGAAGCACCTTACCGGAAATACCGGATGTGCTGCGCATATTTTCTCCCACAACCGCAATGATTGAAAGATTATGCTCAACGACCACCTGATTTATAAAGCCTTCTGCAATCTCATATCTGAGCTCCTCTTCGATCAGGTCCTTTGCCCTGCGCGCAAATTTTGGCAGAATAGCAAAACATATTGAGTGCTCAGATGAGGCCTGAGAAATTAGTATAATACTTATTGAAGCCTCAGCCATTGCACCGAATATACGCTTTGCAATACCCGCTACACCAATCATACCGCTTCCCTCAATCCTTACCAGCGCTATGTTATCCATGGATGAGATGCCTGTAATCATGAATTTCTTCTCCTGACCGGAAGAAGTTATCACCGTACCGCTGAATGAAGGATTAAACGTGTTCCTTATTCTTAATGGTATATGCTTAACCATTGCAGGGCGCATCGTCGGCGGATGTATTACCTTGGCCCCGAAGTGCGACATCTCCATTGCTTCCTCATAGCTCATGGCCTCGATGGAAAAGGCCTTCTTAACCTTTCTCGGATCCGCTGTCATTACACCGTCTACATCCGTCCATATCTCAATTTCCTCTGCATCAAGCGCCGAACCGAATATTGAAGCCGAATAATCCGAACCGCCCCTTCCCAGGGTCGTCGTTTCATTACCGGCTGTGCTGCCTATAAAGCCTGTTACAATCTGTACAGCCTTTCTGCCAGCCATGTAATCCTTAATGAGCTCATTGGTAGCCTTAAAGTCTACGCTTGCATTCCCAAAGGATTTATCCGTTCTGATTACATCCCTGCTATCGAGATAATCGGCACTGAGACCGGCTGAACTAAAAGCTCCGGCAATTATGAAAGCCGACAGTCTTTCTCCAAAGCTCATAATGTAATCCATACTGCGGGGGGAAATCTCACGCACCAGGTATATTCCATGCAGCACCTGGTTAAGGTCATTAAGAAGCTTGTCCACAAATCCGGCCGCAGCTTCATGCCCTTCACCAATTATCAGCTCTTCTACCGCTTCCAGGTGCCTCTTCCTGAGCCCTTCGAAAAGGAGCTGATAGGAATTATCCCCCATTGATGCCCTGGTTCCTGCCTCGATCAGCGTGTCGGTAACACCCTGAAAAGCCGAGAAAATTACCACTGGGCCATCTCCCTGGCTGACGGTTTCACTGACAATGGCTATTACATCCCGGATCTTTTCCGGGGACTGTACCGACGATCCGCCAAATTTTAATACTTTCATTCTTGTACTCTGTCTGGTTTAAAAATAAAAAAACCGACTCAGCGGGCTGAAGTCGGTTTCTGAAAATGTAAATATATACACTGCCAACTTTAGCCCGTATACGGGGTTGGGGTGTGGGTAAGGGTCATCACATGTGTATTTAATAAATTCTGCATTTCAAAAATTCTTGTGTTAAATTTCGGCTAAAGATAAAAAAATATTTCTATTTTGTCAAACTTTTATTGAATCAGCCTTAATTTTTTAACTCCGTGACAGTTTCTGCCCAGGTAATGTTAAAAAGATTTAATATTATAAGTAAATGAAACTATGAAATACCTGCCAAGTACGTTTGACCTGGAATCTTCATAATAAGAATCCGTTACATTGCGCTGAATATTCGTATTCTGGTTCAGCATATCGTATGCCGTCACCCTGATCTCTCCCTGCTCGTTACTGAACAGTTTCTTGCCCAGACTCAGATTCCAGGAAACCGAATTAGGATTGTATTCCTTCGAAAGGCCTCCATTGTACTGGTGGCTTACTTCATTCTGTATAAAAATACCCCACCAGAACTCCCAGAAAAACTTAATCCTTGAATTCTGGTTGAAGTAGTTGTTATCATAGTCTTTTTTAGAACTGTTCCTTATCGTGTTGTAACTGCTATTGCTGGAAATATTGAAATCCAGGTATTCGCCTATGTTACTGCTTAGAACAACACCGAGTCCGTAATTCATCGAGTTCGAATAGTTCGTCACATTATTTATCATGCCCGGAGTATGCGAGTAATTTGCATTTAATGAAAGGTTCAGGTTCGACTTCAGGAAATCCACCGGCATGCCGTAAGTAAAAAATGAGCGCAGGCTGAGATATCCGTCAAGGTTTTCCGGCCTTACCAGCTGTGTACCCTGCTTCAGCAGAATGCCATCCGGTGTTGTGGTATCCCTGTATGCAATGGTCGTACTATTTCCAATATAATTCTGTGTAAATGTTCCTCCCAGCATCAAAAAGTATGATTGCATGCTCTCAAAATTTATCTGTGAATAGCGCATTGAGAACTGATGGCTGTAATCCTGCTTCAGTTTTGGATTACCAATGCTTAACTGAACAGGATTGGAATTATTAAGTACATTCTGCAGCTGTTCAACACTCGGATCGTTATTGCTGGTCCTGTAGAAGATTCTAAGGTTCTGGTCCCTTGAGGCGCCATATCTGAGCATAAATGAGGGCAGAAAAGCCTGGAAGTTTTTTTCGACCCTTGCCGCATACGGGAAAGACTGATCACTCTGCATCTGAGAAATATTATAACTCAGATTGAACATGAAATTCAGTTTTTCTTTCTGATAACGGTACCCCGTACCAAAGCTCTGTGTTCTGTATATTTTTTTATAAAGATTGCTCAAAGACGTATCCATCATGGAATATGAGCCGCTGCCATAAAGATCGTTATACGTCTTCTGGTCACTGTTATCTTCAGAATATGATACCCTCGTGCTGAACTGCAGTTGTGAGCTTTCATTAATTGGCTCTGTATAGACTATATTTGATGTACCGGTCCATCCTTTTTTCTGCATATCTGCTACCTGATCCAGGGTATCTGAGAACAACCTGTTTTCGAAATATAGATTTTCCGAAAACAGCTTGCTGTCACCTTCATTATCCTTGTAAGTCCCGTTCATGCCTATCGAAAGTGTCCTTCCCGGAGTCTCAAACCTATGGCGGTATAAGAGCTCCGAAGCTGAATTCAGAGCCGACAGGTTTGAATTATAAGAATTCACGATTGAGTTCAGCATTTTTTCACCAGAGAGTGTCTTTCCCCACACGCTGCTGTTACCGTCGTTTTTCTGGAATGATAGATTCGGGCGGAACATCAGTGAGTTGGATTGATCTATCTGGTAATCAAGTCTCAGATTAAAACGGTGGTTAATATTATCGGAATTGGAAATGTTATCTTCCGAATACTGCTGGTCCAATACGTTTGATACCGGATAATACTGCCTTTTTGTGTATGATTCGGCATTGTTGTTGGTGGAATTTACGAAGTAACTTCCGCTGATGTCTATGCTTTCTCCCCACTTATCCGTATAGTTAACTCCAAGTGCCTGGGTCTTTGCAAGGCCGTTTTTTGTATTTACAAGAAAGTTGGACGCACCTCCGCCTCCCCAGTTACCAGGACCTCCGTCACCCATTCCGCCGCCGCCAGGACCTCTTCCGCCTCCTTTCATTCCGCCGCCGCCGCCTCTGCCGCCCCGGCCGGAATTCATAACACCCAGGAGATCTTCACTGGAAAAATTCTGTTCGTTTACGTTATTAATCTGCCCCAGGATTGAAATCTTCTGGTCGTTGTTAAAGAGATTGATATTACCGCCTGTTTTATACTTTTGCTCGTTGCCGTAGGCTCCGGTCAGTTTACCAAAAGTGCCCTCGGTTATGCGCAGACGGGTGACAATATTTATGGTTTTAGCAGAATTCCCGTCGTCAAAGCCGGTAAATTGTGCCTGCTCACTCTGCTGATCAAAAACCTGGATCTTTTCTACTACCTCGGCCGGGATATTCTTGAGCACCGCATTCGGATCATCCCCAAAGAAGGGTTTTCCATCAACCAGCACTCTTTTTACGTCCTCGCCATGAGCCTGAATTTTTCCATCCTGTACCATGATACCGGGCATCTTTGCAACCAGGTCCTCTGCGTCTGCATTTTTGTTGGTCTTGAAAGCATCTGCGTTAAACTCTGCCGTGTCACTCTTCTGCGTTACAGGTGGAAGCTTGCCAATAATCTGCACTTCCTGCGTCTTCACACCTTCTGGTTCCAGGAGTATTTTCTGCAGATCAAGTGACCTGTTGCGCAGCTCTATGGATTGCTCATACTTCCGGAACCCAACATAGGTTATATTAAGCAGATACTTCCCCGGCTTTACTTCGGAGAAAATAAACCTTCCCTTCAGGTCCGTTACCATTCCCTGCGTGGATTCATCAGAACTGCGGGTAAGTATGACAGTGGCCCCTATCAGGGCATCCTTGTCTGTGGAACTGATTACCTGTCCTTTTACTGAAAGATGGGTCTGTGAAAATACGCTTGAGTACATCAACAGAAAGATTGTAAGTATATATTTTTTCATGGCAGCCTTATGCAAATTAATCATACATATTAGTCAGTTTTCAACGTACAAAGGTTTAAACAAAAAAGTTACATTTCTCCTTAGAATTAAGAAATATCCGGAATTCTATTGAATCAGACATCCCTAATACACAGGAGAGCACCATTAGTCCTATTAACAGCTCCTATATTCGGCATTTATCTGGCATAATTTAATACCGGACAATTCCCTCATATTTAACCCCTTTACCGGAGCCTTATTATTGGATATATGTTACGCAGGATTCTTAATTAATTGATCAGCCGCCTGGAAGCAATGATCCACACAGAATTTCAGGAAATTAAAAATAATAATAATTATATTGAAGCAGGATCACTGAAGAGTGCTCACTAATTTCAGATCACAACAAGGAATAAATTATGTCAAAACTCGTACTTTATATTGCAGCCTCACTCGATGGCTATATCGCCCGCAGTGACCACGGACTCGACTGGCTGCTTAAATTCGATAACAGCCAGACTGATTACGGATATTCCGAATTTTATTCTTCTGTTGACGCAGTTTTAATGGGAAGGAAGACCTACGAGGTGGCCCTGAGCCTGGGTCCCTGGGCATACAGGGATAAACCCAATTTCGTAATGTCACGCTCCACTGACAAATTTGAACACGCACTAAAGGTTTCAGGTGAAATAGGTCCCGTTGTCACAGAACTAAAATCCAGATTCAGCTGTATCTGGCTGGTCGGAGGAGCTGAACTGCTCAGCCAGTCATTATCGGCAAGGTGCCTGGATGAAATCATAATCACAGTTATTCCAGTCATACTGGGTTCAGGAATCAGACTGTTTGAGTCACCCATAGAGGAAACAGAACTCATACAGACGGAGGTCCGCTCTTATAGCAGGGGCCTGGCTCAGATTAAATATAGTATAATATATAACCCCTGAGAAATAAATTGTTAATAGAAGAAAATTATACTTCCATTTAAATATATTTTGAATACATTATTATATGATCCGATTTTAATGCCTAACTTTAGTATTAATTACAGGGGTTGATAAGATGAATATACTTTTGGTCTATCCTGAATATCCCGATACATTCTGGAGTTTTAAGCACGCACTGAAATTTATCTCGAAAAAGGCTCCATTTCCCCCGCTTGGACTTATTACAGTAGCTGCCATGCTGCCCAAAGAATGGTCAAAGAAACTAATAGACATGAATGTCGAACCCCTGTACGATTCACATATTCAATGGGCCGATATGGTGTTCATTAGCGCTATGCTTATTCAAAGCGAATCAGCAGTACAAGTAATTAAAAGATGCAATGAATTGAAAACAAAGATCGTTGCAGGCGGACCCATGTTTACCAGCAGCTACGACTCTTTTAGTACAGTAGATCATCTGGTGCTGAATGAAGCTGAAATAACCCTCCCGGAATTCCTGCGCGACCTTGAAGAGGGTCACGCAAAAAGGATATATACATCAGGGGAATGGGCTAACCTGAGCGAAACCCCCCTTCCACTCTGGGAGCTGGTTAAAATGGACAAGTACTCATCCATGAATCTGCAGTATTCAAGAGGATGCCCGTATGACTGCGAATTCTGCGATATTACGGTCCTGTATGGCAGAAGGCCAAGGACGAAAACCCGGGAACAGATAGCTGCCGAACTGGATAGCCTCTACTCGGCAGGCTGGAAGGGATCCGTGTTTTTTGTTGATGATAATTTTATCGGCAACAAGACGAAGCTAAAGCAGGAAATCCTGCCCGAGATTTCCTCCTGGCTGAATAGCCATAAACGCCCCTTCTGGTTTAATACCGAGGCCTCCATCAATCTGGCAGACGATGATGAACTGCTGCGGATGATGGTTGAATCCGGATTTGAAGCCGTTTTCATTGGAATCGAATCCCCACACGAGGAAAGTCTTGCTGAATGCAAAAAATCACAGAACCGGAACCGCGACCTGATTGAAAGCGTGAAAAAGATCCAGAGATCCGGCCTTGAGGTTCAGGGCGGATTTATTGTAGGCTTTGACCACGATCCCCCTTCAATTTTCGAGAAACTGGCCACCTTTATACAGGAAAGCGGAATTGTAACGGCCATGGTAGGATTGCTGAATGCGCCCAAGGGTACAAAACTATACCACCGCCTGATGCAGGAAGGCAGGCTTACAAGTTCATTTTCCGGGAATACGGACCTGGCCATTAATTTTGTTCCTAAGATGAGCCTGGATACTCTGCGCGAAGGCTACAAAAGCATACTTGACAATATATACTCACCCAAACAGTATTATGCCCGCGTACTAAAGTTCATGAAAAATTATAACCCGGTAAAAAAAGACGTATTCCACTTTAATTTTCAGTACCTGCCGGCACTCTGGAAATCCATGATTTTACTTGGTGTGCTAGGAAAAGAACGACTATATTACTGGAAGCTGTTTTTCTGGTCACTCTTCCGCAAACCAAGACTTTTTTCTTTGGCGATCTTATTTACAATATATGGTTTCCACTTCCGGAAGGTTTCAAACAGTATATAACTGGCAAATATTATATTGTATTGGCGGGCTTATCCTTCTTGCAGAGGCGTTTCAGATCTGCTCCGGATAAACTACTACAAAGCTTACAGACGGATATTCCCTGACAAAACGCCTCGGAAATTCATCCAGTTTCCGGTTCCATGATATTCTTTTACTCCTCGAACTAACCAGCACAAAAAGGTCATCGCTGCAAACTCCGCTCTTCTTCAGGTTTAAATCCACAAGTTTATTATATTGCCTGAATTCCGCTTCCACAGCAGGTTTGCCCGCATCAAAGAAAGTCCTTATGGCTTCCAGCGTATCCTCACTCCCGAAACATAAGATCTTTGCCCCCGTTTCTTTTGAGAGGAGCCTGATTTTACTCACCCACTTTGTGAAACCCCTTTCATATTCGGCATAATCAGGCATGACAATTATCATCCGGCGGATTGTATTTACCGGACAGGTGATTCTGCAGACATAAAATGCCTTGTTCGATCCCTGCAAAAGCTGATCAAGTATATTTCCGAATATCTTATTGCCCGCCCCCAAGTTCCCCGTCCACTCGATCACTACGTCAGTAATAAGTAATTCCCTGATAGCCCTTAATATCCCGCTTGCAACGTTGAGATCAATTCTGGAAATTATCTGCAGCGACTGCTCGGTTGCAGCGGCATGTGTAACTGCTTTTGAGAGGACTTTATTGTTCCTGGTAATCTGCTCGTCTGAGCCGTGAATATTCCTTACAACAGTCAGGGCATACAAATGAGATGAGGAATCTTCTTTTATCATATTTGCAAAATCTACCAGTAATTCGATTGATTCTTCTTTAGATATAGGCAGCAGTATCTTTTCGGGAATGCCCTCCTGCCTTGCACTTTTTTGCTCTTCATGGACTGCAAGTTTTCTGCCCTCCCGTTCCACTATAAAAGAACTGACCACACAGGTAACCAGTATCATGAAAATTGTGCCGTTTAGTATATTATTGCCAAATATTCCGGCCCTGAGAGCAATCAGCACTATTGCCAGTGTTGCTGCTGCCTGGGCACTGTTTAACCCGAATATAAGATTGCGCTCAAGAGAGGAGTACTTGAAAATCTTCTGTACGGAAAAAGCAGCAATCCATTTTGAAGAAAGGGAAATAGTGGTCATTGTTATGGCAACTATCCACGATTCAATGTTACTGTATAATACTCTTATATCAACCAGCATTCCCACCGAAATAAGGAAGAACGGGATGAATATCGCATTGCCTACAAACTGGATCCTGTTCATCAAGGGAGATGTTGATGGAACATATCTGTTTATTGCAAGCCCCGCAAAGAAGGCCCCTATAATAGGCTCCAGTCCTGCAAGCTGTGCGAAGAATGCCGAGAAAAATAATGCGGAAAGGACAAATATAAATTGCTGCTCTCCGTCACTCTCAAGGTTCCTGAAAAACCAGACGGTGAGCCTGGGTAACCCCATAAAAATAGCAGCAGCAAATACGGCAAAAGCCGTTATCAGTTTTATCCACGCCAGGGTGTTCATCTCCCCCTGCTTCAGCCCGATTATTACCGCAAGCGTAAGAAGAGCCATTATATCAGTTATTATCGTGCTGCCCACGGCAACTGTAACAGGTTCATATTGCGATATTCCCAGCTTGCTAGCTAAAGGATATGCAAGCAGTGTATGGGAGGCAAACATACTGGCAAGAAGAACTGCTGATAATGGTTCCAGCTTCAGTATGACCCTTGCTCCCCAAAACCCAATCAGCATCGGGATCAGAAAGGCTGCAAACCCCAGTATCAGACTCTTATTCCGGCTCCTCTTGAACTCCTCAATGTCTATCTCCAGTCCCGCAATAAACATCAGGTATAGTAATCCTACCGTACTAAGGAGCTCCACACTGGAATCACGGCCCAGGAGATTCAGGCCATGCGGGCCGAGAATTATCCCCGAAATTATCATGCCCACTATGCCCGGTATACTCAGTCTTTTCGAAACCAGCGGAATTACAAGTATGACCAGCAGGATAATGAAGAATATCAGGACCGGATTTTTAATGGGCAGCGCAAAAGTATCGGATAAATGCATATTGTTCCAATATTATTCCCAAAACAGCTATTTAATCATAATAAGCCATTTAATATGAATAGCAAATCATATCATCTTATGCAGTACATATTTTGTGACCTGCTGCCGGACAGCACAAAAATACCTGTTTCATTATAATATGACACAAAAACCGCTAGTGTATTATTTGCAGAAACCCCTGTTATATAATTCCGGAATAATATATCTTGCATGAAATTTTTTGAAGTTTATACAGGAGCATATGCATGCAGTCAAAATTTTTTATAGGCCTGATATTTCTTGGCAGCCTCTCCTTATCTTCTCCGGCCTTCTCGCAGGAAAAACCCGGGGATAAAAATATACAGGAGGTTATCGATAAAAAATTTGAATCTTTGGGACACCGGCTCGACCAGCTCGAAAAAGCCATGGATGATATCCTCTGGTACAACAAGGTAGGCGACGTCGCAAATATTGACAAGGTGTTTATCGTTGGCCCCCCGCAGAAAAATGTTAAAAACCCCACTGCCATGGGAGCACAAAACCCGGTTAAATTCTGGTCCTACGTATTTATCCCCCTGAAAATTGACAAAAGCAAAAAGTACCCGCTTATAGTTCTGCCCCACGGCGGCGTGCACGCTAATTTTACCACGTATCATACGCACATAATCCGCGAACTGATGGCACAGGGTTATGTTGTAGTTGCACCGGAATACCGCGGAAGCACAGGATATGGCAGGGAGTTTTATGAAAAAATTGATTACGGCGGCCTTGAAATTGAAGACAATAACGCTGCCCGCGACTATATGGTCGAAAACTATGACTTCGTCGACGGCAAGCGTGCAGGTTTACTAGGCTGGAGTCATGGTGGTTTAATAGCACTTATGGATATTTTTGAGCACCCGGATGACTATGCTGCTGCATTTGCCGGAGTACCTGTGAGCGACCTCGTTTCACGGCTTGGTTACTGGGATGAGGAATACAGGAAGGAATTCTCGGCACCCTACCACATAGGCAAGACCGTAAATGAAGACGTTCAGGAGTATAGAAGACGCTCACCCATTAATCACGTGGATAAGCTCAAAACACCCCTTCTTATCCATACTAATACTAATGACGATGACGTTAACGTACTCGAAGTAGAACTCCTCATAGCAAGACTTAAGGCTGCAGACAAGAAGTTCGAATATGAGGTCTTTAAAGATGCCCCCGGCGGCCATAGCTTCGACCGCATTGATACTAAAATTGCAAAGGAGACACGCGTCAAAATCTATAAGTTTCTGGACGGATACCTGAACCCTCCCTCGCCAATAAAATCCTTAAAGGACCTCGAAAAGGCCGCATATAAATAAATTTTATTGGATCTTAAAGGCCGGTACTCTTTCCGGCCTTTATCTTCTTTTTCTCTGAATTTCTTTCTCCCCAGACCCCAATCTGAATACAAGCGCATACTTCTCCACTATATAAAATATCCCGAACCCTTAAATGAATTTTTTACCCCGGATTAGCGTTAAAATTTAATTGAAGGAGATTTGAAAATTATTATGCAAAATAACTTTAGCAATAACGGTCACGGTGTCCTGATCAGGCTTGAAAACGTTTCAAAGACCTATCTGGAGGAAAACCTCACTGAACGCAGGGTTCTGTCGGATGCCTGTGCCGAGATAAAAAGGGGCGAGATTATTGTAGTCCTGGGCAGGAGCGGCTCAGGGAAATCTACAATACTCAACCTGCTTAGCGGTATCGATATGCCCACCAGCGGCAAAGTTATAATAAATCAGTCGGATATAGCTGCTCTCAGCGAACAGCAGAGAACCCTCTTCCGCCGCCGCAATATAGGCTTCGTTTTCCAGTTTTTTAACCTTATACCGACTCTGACTGCCGAGGAAAACCTGTTGCTCCCGCTTGAACTTTGCAACGTACCGGCAAAAGAAGGCGAGGCTTCCGCACTCAGGATGCTGGGCGAAATAGGACTTAAAGACAGGGCAAAGAGTTACCCGGACCAGCTCTCTGGCGGGGAACAACAGCGCATTGCCATCGCCCGGGCGCTCATACATGACCCGTCAATAATTCTGGCCGATGAGCCAACCGGTAATCTCGACTATGAAACGGGACTCATTATAATTACACTACTGGATAACCTGGTAAGAAAAAGAGGGAAAACCATGATCATGGCTACACACAGCAAGGAGGTCATCGGCCTTGCAGACAGAATACTTACTGTTAAGGATGGAAAACTCATTGAACAATCCACATCAAAAGTACAATGAATAATATTTTAAATCGCTCAGCACTGCGTTATTTCTTCCGCCATCCCCTGCAGCTCATCCTTTCACTCCTGGGAATAGCCCTTGGAGTGGCAGTTGTTGTTGCAATTGACCTGGCTAATGAAAGTTCCTCCAGGGCCTTTGAACTCTCAATGGAAAGCGTAGCCGGTAATTCCACACACCAGATTATCGGGGGACCCGAAGGCATACCCGACTCATTATATGGCTATCTCAAAATAATAAATATTGAAAAGGCCGCCCCTATTGTAGAGGGCAATGTGGCATTGGTACACAAACCCGTGCGGGTTTTTACACTCATGGGAGTTGACCCATTTGCTGAAGGGCCTTTCAGACCATACCTGTCATCAGTTAATGAAAAGCTTTCCGGCAGCATCAGGGCTTTCCTGACTCAGCCATCTTCTGTAATGATCTCAGCACCAACGGCTGCACAGCTCGGCATAAAATCCGGGGATACCGCAACAATTAAAATCGGGGGAAGCTATAGAAAAATCCACATTATCGGGTTAATAAATCCTGAAAATGAAAGAAGCCGGAATATTATGGAAAGCCTTATGCTTGCCGATATTTCAACTGCCCAGGAACTCCTTAACACACCAGGCTTTATCACCCGCATAGACCTCATTATCCCCGATAACAGCAGTGGAACTAAAATACTTAAGAATATACAGTCCCGCCTGCCTCAGGGTTTTTCAATCCGGCGCTCAGAAGCAAGGACTCAGATTGCGGCGGACATGATCAGGGCATTTGATATCAACCTGACAGCATTAAGTCTGCTCGCCCTCATAGTCGGAATGTTTCTGATCTATAACACAATGACCTTCTCTGTCGTACGCAGGAGAAATTACATCGGACTGCTGCGTTCTGTGGGAGTGACTCAGAAAGAGATATTCCGGCTATTCCTTAAAGAGGCTTTGCTGCTCGCCATTGCGGGTACCACACTTGGCATTCTGGCCGGGATCGTTCTCGGAAAAGGAATGATCCAGCTCGTTACACAGACAATTAATGACCTTTACTTCGTAGTTTCGGTACGGGACCTGAATATATCGGTATTCAGTCTGGCGAAGGGATTTTTTATCGGTATCGGTGCAACACTGCTTGCTGCCCTGAAACCCTCGTATGAAGCCTCCTCTGTACCGCCGCGCCTGGCCTTAAGCCGCTCCGAGGAGGAAATAAAACTAAGAAAAAAAATCCCCCGCTTTTCCATTCTTGGTGCCTTATTTTTGTCAATCGGGGCTGTAATACTGGCCCTTCCGGGAAAGAATATAATTCTCAGCTATGCCGGTATCCTGCCTGTCATACTCGGATTTGCACTTCTCACCCCGCTCATGATACTGATATTTATTAAGCTTATTAATAACATCAACGGCAGGCTTTTTGGCGTCCTTGGTAAAATGGCCGGAAGAAGCATCGTTACTCAGATCAGCAGGACAGCAATTGCGGTTGCCGCACTCAGCATTGCCGTATCTTCAACCGTGGGCATTGGAACGATGATAAACAGCTTCCGGCAGACAGTTGTCACATGGCTGCAGGGCCACCTTGAAGCTGATATCTATATTTCACCGCCGGGACTCGTATTAAGGCAGAATGACGCAACGCTTGACTCATCACTGGTTAAAAAAATCCTGGCGCTGCCTGAGGTCAGGGACTATAACTATTACAGGGAGGCGATGCTTAATACCGGCCAGAGTCAGATACATATGATTGCACTCAATATTGGGCAGCGCAGCTACAAAGATTTTAAATTCAAGGAAGGCAACCCCCAAAAGATCTGGTCCGGTTTTCAGAACGAAGACGCGGTTATGGTAACTGAACCCTATGCATACAGGAATAACATTCACGCAGGTGATGAATTAACTATACCTACAGATAAAGGAATAAGAAATTTCAGGGTTTTGGGTGTATATTATGATTATGCCTCAGATATGGGAATTGTAGCCATGTCATTTAATACCTATAAAAGACACTGGAATAACCACTCGATCTCCGGCCTCTCACTATTTATTGACAGATCCGCAAATCGCGACAGCCTGATTGATTATATCTCGGGAATGCCGGGAAATGGCGGGGAGATTCTGGTCAGATCTAACAGCTATCTTCTCAAAAGTTCAATTGAGGTCTTTGACCGTTCTTTCCTTATTACAAACGTTCTGCAGGTGCTGGCAGTGATAGTTGCATTCATCGGAATACTGAGTTCACTCATGGCTCTTCAGTTGGAACGCAGCCGTGAGTTTGCAATACTGAGGGCCAATGGCCTTACTCCTTCGCAGCTCTGGAAGCTTCTCAGCATTCAGACGGGACTAATGGGTTTAATCTCAGGATTGCTCTCGCTGCCGCTTGGAAATACACTTGCCTGGATATTAATTTATATAATTAACAAGAGGTCCTTCGGCTGGACACTCCAGTTTATCATAGTCCCTCATGTAATTATCCAGGCCCTCTTAATTTCTCTCGTTGCCGCCATACTTGCGGGGTTTTACCCGGCCTATAAAATGTCGCACACATCTCCTGCATTTGCACTGAGGGAGGAATAAAAGTGTTTAAGCGTTTTATATTAATTACCCTGCTAATATTGGCTATACTTGCCTCAGGAGTTCTCCTCCTTAACAAAGACGGAAGCTACTCTGGAATAAGAACGTCAATTTCAGTATCCGGAGCTTTGTCAGGTGATGATACCGCAGGCTACAAACGCGCGCTTGCACCAAAGAAATTTGTCTTTCCCAGGGACTATGGCCCTCATCCTGACTATAAGACCGAATGGTGGTATTTTACGGGAAACCTTGAAACCCAGGAAGGCCGGCACTTCGGATTTCAGCTTACTATTTTCAGGACTGCTGTCTCCCCCGATTCACTCAGGGGCACTTCATCCTGGAGATCAAACCAGATTTATATGGGGCACTTTACACTGACCGACGTCGAGAGTGACCAGTTCTATTCCTTTGAACGCTTCTCCAGGGGAGCTAATAACCTGGCAGGTGCCTCCCCCTCACCATTTAAGGTATGGCTTGAGAACTGGCTGATCGATGGATCCTCAGGCAAAACCAGCAGGGGGATACCGGAGGTGCATCTTATGGCTGAGCAAAACGGCGTTGCCATTGATCTTAATTTAATAAGCCTTAAGCCTGTAGTGCTTCAGGGAAACAATGGTCTGAGCCAGAAAGGACCCGAACCCGGTAATGCCTCATATTATTATTCACTTACCAGACTCAATTCTTCTGGCAGAATAAAAATCCTGGACAATAACTTTGAAGTAAAGGGCTTGTCATGGATGGACAGGGAATGGAGCACCAGTGCCCTCAGCAAAAACCAGGCAGGCTGGGACTGGTTCTCACTTCAGCTTAATAACGGTACAGAACTAATGTACTACCAGATGAGGAAAAAAGACGGAAACCCTGATCAGTTCAGCCGCGGTATTATTGTAAATAATAATGGAACTACGGTTCCTGTAGCAAAAGAAGACGTCAAGCTGAGCATTACAGGTAAATGGCAGAGCCCCGGGGGAGGCAGCTATCCCTCCGGCTGGAGGCTCCGGATTCCAAAAGAAAAAATTGATCTCTATATAACACCATATATCCCAAACCAGGAACTGAATGTATCAATACATTACTGGGAGGGTGCAGTTAAAATAACCGGGATTTCAGGAGGCAAAAGCATTTCGGGCAGCGGCTATGTGGAACTGACAGGCTATGAAAAAGCACTGTAGTTACAAATGGCCTCATGCTACCCGCTCAGTACTGCTTAACCCGTTAGAACTTCCCAAATTTGAATGCAATGTTGGCCGCTACATTGCTTAGATCTGAACTTTTTAATCCATACAAACCCACGTCACCAACATACCGGTAGCTCACACCGAAACCGATTTTTAGGTACTTGGCAACATTTAACTCTCCGCTCAAACCCGGCTCCAGCACAAATACAGCGTCATTGTTGCTTTCATTATTGTAATTAAAATCACCAAGGAAATTGCCCATAAATTTTTCCCGGTAGGAAATCCCGCCGGCACCTACCAGAACAGAGACCGAATAATGCAGAACTTCATCGGGCATGAAATAGTATTCAAGGATCAGGCCGCCATATCCAAACTCCAGATAAGGCTCACCTGTAAGATTAAAGTGACTCCTTACACCGCTTCCGGCCTTAATATTGTTAACCAGACCATAACCGCCTCCGCCAAGCAGAAATTTGTGATTGATAAGCCATCCGCCGTATCCGCCGACAAACAGGCCGAAGTTCTTATTGATAGTGGAGAATTTTACAACCGGACCCCCAAATCCTCCGTTTTCAACTTCCCCTTCTATAACGGTCTTCCTTTGGGCAAAGATGCATGCACTAAGTAACATTAACAGCAGTATTAACTTTTTCATAGTAGGCCCCCTAAAGTTAAAATTATACTTATTCAAAGTAGTATTATTTTTTTTATATTGTCAATATATTTTGAATGGAGAGAAAGGGTGATACTTGTATTCGGTAAATCCAAGCGGGAAATGTGAAATGACTCCCTGGATATTTTCCTGCGTAAGTGTGGGATACTCAGAAGATCCGCAGGAAAAATCCTGCCGCACAATTTTTATGCGGCAGCAATATCTGTTTAACTTACCCTGTTATTAACTTTTAATTGACGCCTTCTTCCAGGGCCTTTTCAGTTGCCTGTAAAAGAGCATCAGGACCTACTACAGAACCCGTTGCATTCTTCATCCACATATCAGGCAGTATGAGCCCCTGCTTAGTCATTCTTTCAACTTCTTTGCCCACGTTACCGCTTTTCCTGATCTGATCTTCTATCTGGAAAGCGATCATGTGACCCATAGGATAATCAGGCAGATAAAGGAATGAATCAATCATGTGTGAATATATTCCCAGCAGCACTACGTCACGCTGCCCAAATACGGGTGCGTAGTATTTGTTCCAGGTGTCCTGCGATATTTTTATTACAGCCTGCTTTAATTCACCGGCTGTTGCATCCGGATGATCATACATCCAGTGCCATACCTGCATGTCAACAAGTGCAACGCCCGCAATTTCATATGTCATCCAGTAATCATTCAACGTCAACAAGGCCTCGTTTCTTTCACTGCCGTCCTCAAGCCCTAGCAGGGACAGGTCCCTGGCCTGAAAAACAAAAGCAATGGCTTCTGTAAATGCGGTATTCGGCACACCCTGCAATAGCCAGTGGTCCATCATGTTCAGTGAGAAGGTCTGTTCCACGTTATGCCCCATTTCATGAACCGCAATATTGTACCCCTTGTAGTTCATTCCATTCTTTTCCACACGCGTTCTAAGGTGTGCCTTTTCTGAGCGCATAGCGGCTCCCGAGGCATGCCCGGATCCCCTGGCAGGGTCCACCAGGATATTTTCAGCCAGTGTGTTGGCACGTTCATTACTGAAGCCCAGCTTCAGGAGCATGTTAGGAATATCATTTTTGTATGCTTCTGCTGTCGGATATTTTGAGGCCACAATCTTATCCAGTTCCGCTTCAGAATATTTGTTGCGCGGACGGAAGCCGTTATACCAGATATCAAACGGCTCAAGGTTTCGCCCAAGCCTTTTTTCAATCAGCTTCCCTACTTTTACTGCCAGAGGCGAAGACACCACCTTCTCCAGCATCTCTCTCACGCGCTCCTCCGGAAGCTCCCTGTTTTCATCAAATCTGCGTGCTATCAGTGTTGGAGCCGTTGGTGAATACGGATCTGCAAGCCGTGAGGCCTTATAGGTCCTGAGCAGCATTTCATAGCGCGTATCTGACTCAGGATCATTTATGGCTTTAACCTGCTTAATGCTCTTCTCATCGTAATCCTTTACACTTGTCTGCTTTACCTCATTGGTAACAGGATTCCAGTCGAGCGAGGGGTTATCAATTACAGAAGCCGGTATAGTCTGCGTAACAATTCTCTCCATAACCTTTTGTATCATCTTCTGCTTGGCAAGGCCATTGGCCTCATCGTTATAATTTGATTTTAATTCGTCGCGCAGATTCCAGTGCGAAAGAAGCCTGAGCCCCTGAGGGAATAGGCGGCTGCCATCATTATTAAGCAGATGATGCATCCATATATTATAGGAAGCAATATAGCCTTCTGCCTCGGCTCCAGCCTTAGCAATTGAAAGGTTTACCCCGGCAGGTATTCTTTTGGAAAAGCGCTGTGCCAGCCTTACTTCTGCCCACTGACGCCTGTTCCATTTTTCACCATCGGCTATTCTTTCCTCCAGTGTTGTCAAAGGGAAATTAAGCAATACGACAAAAGCCAGTTTGTTTCTGAAAAAGTCATCAGTGATGTGAGCCGATGGGTCATAACCTGCAAACACTTCATCGAAAGGATAAATTTTTCCCAGGTCCAGATCTGTCTGCCAGCGGAAGTCCCGGCTTATCTCAAGCATCCGCCCGTCCAGCCCTTCGAACAGTTTTTCGAACCGGCTGAACATAGCATTCAGTGAGGTAGTATCCCCTGCGAAATTTTCTTCAACAAAGGCCTCGAAGACCGTATTGTCGCCGTCTTCCTCATTCCAGAATTCTGAAACCTGTTTGAGCCCCTTAGCTATCCTTTGTGACTGCCCGTCTGTGAACTTAGCCTGAAGCTCTTTTTGCATTTTTGCTACAGAAGACTCCATCCACTTTGGAATCTGCTTTTGTGCATTTGCCTGACCGTAATTTAATAGAATCATAATGGTAATGATTAGTGATAGAATTAAGTGGCGCCTTTTCATGTTGTTCTCCACTGGTATTTTGTGTTGCTGTTTGAATTTAATGCCGGCATTAACCGCGGATAAAAATATTTCTTTTCAGCAAATATATGCAAAACGCCCTGGATACCACAACATTTTAATTTAAGAAGATTTTCCCGTCAATCCCAGCCTGCCCAGAAGGAATACTATTGCTAATTGTATTTGTAATTCTATTATATATATAAGAGCAAAATATTACCAGCACACTCCCTTGAAAAAGCACTATATAGATAGTTTGATAGTAACAATAATCGTATTTATTGTTATTTGGCTTTTTACCCTGATTCCGTTAAGGTTTGGGGCAGTGGACCCAATCGGCAGGGCAATAAGCGACTTCGATATCTATGACCTGGTATTCTCAAGACTCAGGAAGGAACCTCAGGTAGATACAAATATTGTGCTGGTAAATATTGGAAACCTGGACAGAAACGGAATTGGCCGGGAGATCAGGATAATCAAAAATTATAAACCAAAGATTATAGGCCTGGATGTATTTTTCTGGAAAGAAAAAGGGGCCGCTCAGGATACACTTCTCTCAGATGCACTTTCCGAATACAGTAATTTTGTATTGGTAAGTAAACTCGACCGCTATAACAGTTCACTGGATATCTATGATACCTTGCTCCACTCCGCACCAATATTCTCCCGGAATAAAGCAACCGGCTATGCAAACTATCCCGAAGATGATAAGGGAAGCTTTAGAACGATCAGAAACTTTTCTCCCAAAGCATCATACAAAAACAGCACTGAATACGCATTTCCGGTTAAAATTGTTAACATGATAGACAGTAATAAGGTAAAGAGCCTCCTGAGCAGAAACAATGAAAGGGAAATAATTAACTACAGAGGAAATTTTAACAAGTTCTACTTTCTTGACACCTACGACATCCTCGACGAAACGGCCCGGCTTAATCTGCTCAAAGATAAAATCGTCCTGCTCGGTTATATGGGTGTGAACCTGAACATAACAACACTGGAAGATATATTTTTCACCCCAATGAATGAAAGATATGCAGGCAGGGCTTTCCCTGACATGTACGGGATAGTAATAAATGCAAATATTATTTCCATGCTGCTGAATCAGGACTATATCGATAAAATGCCCTACTGGCTGAGTATCGTACTGGCAGTAATTCTTTGCTTTTGGTGCGTGGAGGGTTTACTGCTCATTAAACGGAAATACAAAGACTGGTTCGGCGCTGCTTTCAGGTTCTTTATCTTTCTGTTGACCTTAATCGACCTGGATCTTGGAGTATATATTTTTAACTATTTTAATTATAAAATTAATCTTACACTAATGCTGGCAGCAATTGTGCTTACTCCTTCGGGCCTTGATCTTTATAAGAGTTTCATCGAGAAAAAATTATTTAAAGAAGAGAAAAGCAGTGCTAAAATCAGTCAGGTTGGCAGTATTCGTGTGCCTGATTCTGTTCCCTGATGTCCTCTGCCTTGGCCAGGATTATTTGTTTACCGTCATAGCTTCCAGCGGGAAGGTCCTGTTTAGCAGCAAGGATAGGGATAACTGGACTCCTCTTACTGCGGGGAGCAAACTGCTAAGGGGCGACAGAATAAAACTTGAGGACAGCTGTTATCTGGGGCTTTGTTATTTTAATGGAAGAACCCTGGAACTGGCCGGGGAAGGTCTGTACCTGGCAGATGCCCTCTCAGATAACCTTGCAGGGGAAAACACTTCCGTTACAAAGAAGTTCACCGACTTTATAATGAATGAGATTATCGTTAAGAACAAAAGCAAGGATATGAAATATCTCAGCGCCGTAGCAAGACAGAACCTCACCTATATCGACAAGGATTTCCCCTCCTCTACAATTTTAATTGATTCAATCGTCACCTTCAGGTGGTATCCGGTAAAGAATACAAAAGTATTTGCCTTCAGACTGATGAGCCCTGCTTCACGCACAGTCTTGCTGCATGAAGTACAGGATACGTCTGTTACTGTAAATATCAGTCCGCTGAACCTGCAGCCTGACAGCTGTTATATGTGGTATGTTTTTGATCCTGAAAATCCGGCCCTGACTTCCGACAGCGGCTGTATCAGGGTACCCTCTATGGCATACATGAAAAATATACAGGATTCACTGAGGGAACTTAAAAATGACCTTACTGATGAAAAAAGTCCTTTAAACCAGATAATAATTGCTACTTTCTTTGAAAACAACCACATGGCTCTTAACGCCCTGGAACATTATGACAAAGCATTGCCTTATTTCAACCAGATCGAGGAATTTCAGAAAAAGTATATTCTGTTTTTAATAAAGACAGGCTTATTTAAAAGAGCGGATATAATGATGGAAAAGTGGAATACAGCAAACTGAGGACTACCGGACATTGTTTTAAAAACTAATATTTTGGCAAATGATTATGAAAATAATCCTGCTGCTATTAATGATTGTCCAAATAGCCGTCGTAAAAGGACAGGAATTCGGACTTGGGTTAAATCTTGACGATCCATTGCTGGAAACTTCCCCAACGGCTGCGCCTCTGATGCGGGGTGATTACAGCAATCTCCCCAAAGCTGCTTCCCTGAAGGAGTATGCCCCTGTACCGAAACACCAGGGACAGTACGGTACCTGTACCGGCTGGGCATCGGCCTATGCTGCAAGAACAATACTTGAAGCATACAGGAACCGTTGGAGTCAGGAGGAAATAAAAAACAACTCCTTCTCCCCTTCATTTGTTTATAACCAGATCCGTTCGCAAAATGACTGCATGGGAGGAGCTTCTATAATTGAGGCGCTGAACCTGCTGAGAGATTACGGTGATCTTAAGTTTAGCGATTTTGGATATGAATGCTCCCGCAAAATTACCGATCAGGACAGGCTTAGAGCCAGTCCGTATAAGATACTGGAATACCGTGAAATCGTTAACCGCAAAACCGTAAATAAACATAACTACGTAAAGAAAAGCATAGCCGAAGGTAAACCGGTTGTGCTTGCCTTTGACTGCCCATATTCTTTCCTCAATGCCCGGGAAAGCTGGACGCCTGATTCAATCGATTATAAGGAGTGGAGAAGAGGGCACGCAATTGCGGCAGTAAGCTATGACGACGACAAATTCGGCGGAGCAATTGAAATTATTAACAGCTGGGGAACAGCCTGGGGCAACCAGGGCTTTACATGGATCAAATACAGGGATTTTGACTACTTCTGTAAGCTGGCCTTTGAAATGATAGCTAAGACAAAAGACGATTCCTCACGCCCGGATCTTTCGGGCAGACTGTTCTTTAAGGAAAGTACAGGCAGGGAAATGAAGGCAAGGTTTAATGGGAGTTATTTCATAATGGAAAAGCCCTATCCCGCAAATACACTGTTTGAACTGAGAATTTCAAATAATGAGCCGGCGTATGTTTATGCATTCAGCTCGGACCTTACATATAAGACCTATAAAATATTCCCTTTTACAGACAGGATGCTGGCCTACCTTCCATATAAACAGAATAATATTGCCATCCCGGATGAAGAAAGTTATAATATGCTCGATACTTCTTCCGGCACTTCATATTTCTGCTTTGTTTATTCGAAAAAAAGTTTAAATATTGATAGTATAATGACCAGAATTGAAAAAGGAAAAGGCCCTTTCTGGGATAGAATTACGGCAGTTTTCGGCAGCAGTATGGTCAATAAAAAAGATATTGATTTTAGTTACAAAGATGGTATCATTTTCAGTGCCAGGAGCCGTGGCAAAACATTAGTCCCCGTTTTGGTCGAGTTTAAACATTTATAGTTCCATTAGCTGCTGGCTTTAATTTTTAGTCGGTAAATCACAGGAATAAATATAACTCCGGGCGGCCATATGAATTATAGCATAAGAAATATTGCACTGATTCTAGTCTTACTTTCATTTACCGGACCCATGGGAATAAAGGCCCAGGAAAAGATCGATGTTAACTTTGAGCTGGGTGATGGGAAAGTATTTATATTCTACTTTCTGCATGGAAATGCGGATAAAGAGTACGAAATCAATGCCGTTCTCAGAAAATCAGGCGACCCCTCCTTTAAGCTTGTACCAAAGGAAATGACCGGAGATGTTGGAGAAGGAAAATTCGCCGATAAAAAATGCACAATCATATGGCATATCAGTAAGGATGAGGAAGCTTCACTCGAAGGAGAGGACTTCTATTTTGAAGTAACGGCCGGGGAGGTCTCCGAAAGCAGTTCATCATGGTACTGGTATGCACTGGGAGCAGTAGTCGCAGGGGGCGGAGCTGCCACATATCTCCTGCTTAATAAAAATAAGGATACAAAAGGGCCTGTAACTGAAAGCTTTGCTGTGCCGCCGGGAAGACCCTGACCACAATATTTTTAAATTTCCGGAATATTCCGGAATTAATTTTTATTTCTACAATCAGAGAGTTGTAAGATGGGAAAAATCATCTGCATAATAATCTTTGCTTTCTGTGTAGCTTCATTTGCCCAGATTAAAGGGACCTCACAAGTTGGAAGCCTTAAATTAAAGAAGGAAATTACGGATAAAGTTCCGCCTGAAATCATTCTGTCGGAACCCTCCCTTAGAAACGGAGAAGAACTTACTACAAGCATAAAACTGCTAAAACTGAGGGGAAAGGTTGTGGACCAAAGCAGTATCAGGTCGCTCAAAATAAACAACTTTGAGACTACACTTAATGAGGATAAATCTTTTTCTCTTGAACAAAACCTTATTGAAGGATTAAACAGCTTCCTTATTACTGCTACAGACGAGAAAAATAATTCTTCATCATTTGCCTTTTATATTAACTATGCACCAAAGAATGCACCTCCTGAAATAACTTTGCTTGAACCCGCTTTGAATCAGAATAATGAGATAACCATAAAAGAAAAAAATATAGTAGTCAGAGCAAATATAAAAGACAATGACGGCATTAAGGAAGTTACTATTAATAACCAGAAATGCCACCTGCTCGGTAAAACAGAATACTATACGAACATAAACCTGCACGACGGCAGTAATATTATTTTAATCAGAGCCACGGATAAAAAGGGTAATACCGGAGAATTTACATTCACCATTTCATCCGAGAGCGACAGGAAAGGACCCATGGTCAAAATCCTGGAGCCCGTGGTATCACGCGGAATTAAGGTCATAAAAAAAAGCGAGACTGTGACTATCAAAGGGAAAGCCGAAGATAGAAGCGGTGTATATGAGGTTTCAGTTAATGACATAAAAAGTAATCTGCTGACTGACGGCAGTTTTTCTTTAACCTTACCCCTTGATGTGGGAGATAACCGGCTTGTTGTAAAGGCTCTGGATAATAACCTGAATGCTACTATTGATACATTTATTGTGACCAGAAAACTGGAGAATATGCTGACTAAGGGCAGGTACTTTGCACTGGTTATCGGGATTAATTCATACAACGGCTACTGGCCCACATTAAAATGCGCCATGAATGACGCTTCCGAAATAGCATCTACTATCAAACAGCAGTACCTGTTTGATTCAGTCATTACAATTTTGGACAAAAATGCCACCAGGAGAAATATTATCCAGAAACTGGAATGGCTCACCGATAACCTAAGCCCTGAGGACAACCTGCTTATATTCTATGCAGGGCATGGTCAGTTCAATAAGGCCCTGAATAAAGGCTATTGGGTGCCGGTTGATGCGAGTTCCAACTCCATAGCAGATTATATTGCAAACAGTGAAATTAAGACATTCCTGGCCGGTATACGCTCCAAACATACCCTGCTCATTACCGATGCCTGCTTTGCCGGTGATATCTTCAGAGGCGGGAAGACGGAAAACTACCCCTTTGATCCAAATAATATGGAGAGATATTACCGTGAAGTTTACAGGAGACAGTCAAGACTCGCCCTAACCTCCGGCGGAGTTGAAGAGGTCAGAGATGAAGGCAAGGAAGGTCATTCCATATTTACTTACTACCTGCTGAAAGCCCTTAAGGATAACAAGGGTAAGTATATGGATGCTTCACAGTTATATAACGAGCTCAGAATAGCGGTTACAAATAATTCCGACCAGACTCCGATGCTTCAGGTGGTAAAGGATACTTATGATGAGGGGGGACAGTTTATATTTATAAGAAGAGATGAAGATTAACCTCTATAATAAATATTTTCTCCAAGGAGGATAGCGCAAACTATGAAAACCTTTGCCCTGATATTTATATCATTGTGCCTTCTTGGCAGCACCCGGTTTATTTACCCTCAAAGGGAACTCCTGCAGCCTGCAAAGAAACAGACCCTGTTGAAACAGAAACAGTCACCCCTTAATATGTGGGATATACTGCTGCTAGATAACGCAACCAGTATCACAGGCGCCGGGGGTAATGCCGGTGCGGTATATCTACCTGCGGTTGACGAGATCTGGACCTCACGCTGGGGCAGCAGCAGTTTGTTCAGGTGGACTTCAGATGGCCATCTTAATGCATTTACTATTCAGGGGCTATCGGGTGTAAGGGCTATGACTTTCGATGGCAATTATGTATATGCGGTTGATAATACAACTACAATTTATAAGATTGATCCTCTATCCTATAGCCTCGTTGGCACCATTACCTCACCCCAGATCGCAAGATATATAACCTTTGATCCCACGGCTGCACAGGGTCAGGGCGGATTCTGGGTAGGAAACTATTCTACCAATCCCCAGCTGATCAGCTATAACGGAAGTGTGCTGAAGACGTTAAACTATAGCGACCTGGGTACAACTACAATCTATGGAGCGGCCTTTGATAATTACAGCCCCAATGGACCCTTTATATGGTTTTTTGGCCAGACCGACGGATACTATAGCCCTCAGGTGCTCTCACAGGTAAGCCTGCAGACTGGAAAATCTACCAGCGTTCAGTTCGATGTCGGCCAGGATCTGAGTACATATTCCGACAGTTCACTGGCCGGGGGATTATTTGTTGCCAATGGATACGTAGCTGGTAAAGTTATGCTGGGCGGAATCCTTCAGGGGACCCCCGATATTCTCTTCGGCTATGAAATTGCTGATGCCGGCGTTACACCAATTACTATATCAATTGACAAGACTTTTACATTTGACGACATAAAACTGAGCTCAAGCTACAGAATGCTCGGATTTCCGGGAAATATATCCCTGCCTGTATCGCAATGCGTCTCAAATGCAGGAGAACAGAAGGTAAACTGGAATGTATATTACGATAACGGACAGAATGCAAATTATCTGGTGGAATATAACAATTCCAATGATTTTGTTTTCAGACCGGGTAACGGCTTCTGGATACTAAGTAAAAACCCGTTGAATATCGCCACACAGGTAAATACCGTTACGATTACTAATAATCAGTACTCAATCCCCCTTCATAGCGGCTGGAACATCATTTCCAATCCATTTGATATTAACGTTAACTGGAATAGTGTTATAACTGCCAACGGCCTTCCCAATAACAGCCTGATTTATGCGTGGAACGGGAGTTGGTCAAATCCTCAGGTTTTTGAACGGTACGAAGGCTATTATTTTAATAACGTAACTAATCTCAATTCCCTCAGCATCCCATTTACCCCGGCACTTGGGAAAAATGCAGCCATGAATCACTACAGCCTGGAAAAATACATTAAAATTGACCTCATCTCAGATTGTGCTCAGACCTCAACTGCATTTGCCTCAATTAAAAGTCGGTCCAGCAATGATTTCGATGACTATGATTTCTTCACCCCTCCTTCTGACTTCAGTATGCTGAACGTATATATTCATAATGGGGACCTCAAAACCAGCTACAAGAACCTGTTCATTGACAGCCGCCCGGATATTGGAGAGGGCCAGATTTTCTCACTCAAATTAAAAAATAATACGGGACAGGATGCCATACTAAGGTTTTCAGGACTGGAGAACTTCGGGGAATATGAAATCTGCCTCAATGATGCCAGATTGAGAAGGCTTTACAACCTTAAAGAACTGCAGGAAATTCGACTTATCCCCTATCCCGCTGAAAGAGAGCTTCAATTATTGATCGGGATGAAGAGTTTTATTGAGAAAAACAGCACCCAGGCGCCTTCGGAATTTGCTCTTTATCAAAACTACCCTAACCCTTTTAATCCCGCTACGATCATCAGCTATGACGTCCCCCGGATGAGCACGGTGGAGATAAAAGTCTTCGACCTGTTAGGAAAGGAAGTTAAAACCCTTGTGCACGGAGAACAGGCTCCTGGCAGGTATGAGGTCAGGTTTGAAGGAAATAACCTGGGAAGCGGCGCATATATCTATACCATTAAAGCCGGCAGTTACTTTAAGAGCCATAAAATGATGCTGATAAAATAGATGGGCATCTCAACCAGAAACAGTGTTGCCCTGCAATAGGCCGGTGCACCCGTGATCATTCAGAGATTACCCCCTGATCAGTACCGGTATGCACACAGCTATACCCCGGAATATATATTTATGTAAAATTTGGTACCTCAACTCTTGCATGTGAGGAATATTTTTTAAACATTATACAGAATTTTTTACTATTAATTCCGCATAAATTACTTAAATACAAACAATTTTTAATGAGACAAAAGGATCAGATTATGTCAAAAACAACCGACAACCTGAAAGAAGCATTTGCCGGTGAAAGCCAGGCTTACCAGAAATATCTTGCATTTGCAATGAAAGCAGAAAAAGACGGATTTCCAAACGTTGCCCGCCTTTTCAGAACAGCTGCCGAGGCCGAGCATATACACGCCGAAGGCCACCTTAAGGCACTCGATGGCATAGGCTCCACTATGGAAAACCTTAAAAGCGCAATTGAGGGCGAAACCTATGAATATAAGGAAATGTATCCCCCTATGCTCGAACAGGCAATCGAGGAAGAACACAAAGCAAAACGCATGTTCAACTATGCTGTAAAAGCCGAGGAGGTCCACGCCCAGCTTTATAAGATTGCACTCGAAGCCGTGGCACAGGGTAAGGATCTGGATGAATGTAAGGTGTACCTGTGTCCCGTATGCGGCCACATCGAATTTGGTACTCCTCCCGAAAAATGCCCGATTTGCGGTACACTGGCCTCAAAATACGTAAATGTTGAAATGTAATATTTTTCACAAAACCATTGTTAACTATGCCTCTGGGGGTTGATCCCAAACCCTCAGGGCATTCTTTTTTGCCTCTATATGACAACTTCAGTCCCCCTGTTTCTAATAATTTATTTCTGAAACAGTTCCCATCTGCCAGCAGTAGCCGCATGCATTTATTTGAACGGTTTATTAGACTGATAAGCGGCAGGAACTATCGATTTCCAAAGAGTCTAAATCTATAAACACCATAATGATTCATTAATAATTTTCAGGTAAAACCATGAGAACAAGCAAACTTAGAGGGAAATTACTCTCAGCCGTTATTTTGTCTGGTCTGATAATACCTTTCTATTGTGCATCTGCTCAAAGCCGGATACCCGACTATTCCACTTCCGATAGGAAGGATATCCCCGTAGAATTCACGTGGAAAATTGAGGATATCTATTCCTCGGTTGAAGACTGGGAAAAGGACAAGAAAGCCGTGCTGTTGGAAATGAATAGTGTTGAACAGTATGCAAAGGACTGGACTGCGGATGCAGGAAAGATGTACAGAATGCTGAAACTGATAAGTGACATCTCCCAGAAATTCGACAGGCTTTTCACCTATGCCATTCGCCAGCAGCACGTGGATATGGGGAACTCACTTTACCGTAAAATGGAAGGCGAAATTCAATCCCTTAGCGTTCAGTTCGATACCAAAGCCTCCTTTGTAAAAAATGACGTAATTAAATTGGGACAGGAGAAATTTAACAGGTATCTTCAGAAAGAAAAAGAACTCCTTACTTTTAAGTTTCCCGTTGAAAAGATACTTAGGATGAAGGCTCACGTACTGCCCTCTGAACAGGAGGATATAATTTCTTTAACAGGCCTGTTCTCCGGCTCAGCTGATAAGGCTGCCACAATGCTTAATAACCTTGAAATTCCACCTGCAGAGGTAACGCTGAGCGACGGAAAGAAAGTAATCCTCAATTATTCCAATTACATGCAGTACCGGGGCTCAAAAAATCCCGCCGACAGGTCGCTCGTTATGAATACTTTCTGGAATAATCACCGGAAATTTGAGAATACTCTTGCAGTGCTGCTGGATGCTGAAATGAAAATGCACTACTTCCAGGCCAAATCCCACAAATTTTCTGATTGCCTCCAGTCTGCATTATACACAAATAACATTGATACAACAGTTTATTATCAGCTCATTCGCTCAGTTAATGCCAACCTGACACCGCTGCATAAATACCTTGAACTGAAAAAAGAACTCCTGGGTCTCGACAAATTCCGCTATGACGACATATATGCCTCTTCGGTAAATGCTGTCGATAAGACTTTCCCCTTTGAGGACGCTAAGAACATTGTATTTGAAACGATGAAGCCCCTCGGTGAAGAATATCATGCGGGTCTGAATAAGGCCTTCAGCAACAGGTGGATCGACATATACCCCAACAGTGGAAAGGAATTCGGGGCTTATTCGGGAGGATTGTATGGCGTTCATCCATATATAAAGCTGAATTATATAGGTGATTACGATGCGGTCTCAACCCTCATTCACGAACTTGGCCATGCAATGCATTCATACCTTTCGGGTGCAAACCAATCGTATGAGAATGCAGGCTATTCTATCTTTATTGCCGAAGTAGCCTCAACTTTCAATGAAAATATGCTGATGCATCACATGCTTAAAAACGAAAAAAATGACCTCTTTAAACTCTATGTATTGGATAACTACCTGGAAGGTCTGAGAGGAACTATCTACAGGCAGACACTTTTTGCAGAGTTTGAGCTTGCAATGCACAAGAAAATTGAAGCCGGGGAATCCCTTACGCCCGACTGGCTGAATAAAACGTATCTTGAGATAACCAGAAGATATTACGGACACGATAAAGGCATAACTGAAGTGGGAGATTATATACAGAATGAATGGAGCAATATACCGCATTTTTATATGAATTATTATGTATTCCAGTATTCAACCGGTATCTTAGGATCTATGGCCCTGAGCAGCATGGTGCTTAACGGCGGGGAAAAAGAAAGGGACAGATATCTCACACTTCTTAAAGCCGGCGGAAGCAAATTCCCGCTGGATGTCCTGAAAGAAGCCGGGGTTGACATGTCAAAGCCCGCGGCAATCGAAGCCGGACTAAAAAATTTCAGCACACTGGTGGATGAAATGGAAAACCTGATAGTAAAACTTAAACAGGAAAAGAAGCTATAGAATTTTAATACCGAATTTGATGTAATTTCTGAAAGCCAGTCCCCCGGGATTGGCTTTTTTTTGCCCGGCCACTTCTAATTCCGTAGCCCCGATTTTTTAGTTTGTTTATATGCGGGAAAAATGATATTTCTAATAAAACAGCGGTTATATCAGATTATAGATCAATGTTTTTTGGTTAAGCTGACTAATGAATTTCAAATAGGACCATACTTGGAGGCTACTATGTTAAGAAGTGTAAAAGATCTGCAGG
>JBLMZM010000193.1:0-11938 GCA_050258815.1 Ignavibacteriales bacterium | reverse complement strand
CAGGGGCGTCCTCCTTACCCAGCGGCCTAAAGGCCGGGGCTATTGATAAGGGTTAGATCCATATTATCCCCGTTCTTATCTCATCCGGGCTGAAGCCCGGGGTAGATTTAGTTAGTTGATGATGATTAGATACATAATATTTATGTGGTATGAGGTGAAGCCCGGGGTTATAAAAGATAAGGAGGAGATCAGGGGGTTCTCCTTACCCACCGGCCTAAAGGCCGGGGCTATTGATAAGGATTAAATCCATACTATCCCCAATCATATCTATTCCGGGCTGAAGCCCGGGGTAATAAAAACTAAAGATGGATGAAAGAGCCATCCCTTACACACCGGCCTAAGGCCGGAGCAGATATAAATGGTTGATGATGATCAGGTGCAAATATTCTTGTGTAAAGGTAGTATGAGGTGAAGCCCGGGGTAGTAAAAGATAAGGAGGAAGTCAGGAGTCATCCATATTCTCCGGCCATCCAGGCCGGGACGGCGTTAATTAGTTACCAATATTCATATCCTTAATTCTGTACGTGCGGTGCGGACTATGGCCTGGGGCAGAGATTATGTCAGGACTGTGTATACGGGTAAAAAACCATCATTCTGTTTATCTGTTCCTTATACTGCATCTCCCATCTCTGGCAGGCCATACCCCTTCTTTACCTTTTCCCATAATTTTGCCGCATTAATTCAGGGCTAGTTTAGGTTAGTTTTCTTATATTTATACTCTGGAAATCATTTGAAAGAATTATTGGTGTTTAATGGCAAACAATGTTAATCCGGTTATTGTTACGGCTTCCGAACTGGAAGTTCATTATGGCGAACATATAATTTTAAATAAAGCATCCCTGTCGGTTCATGAGGGCGACAGGATAGGACTCGTCGGCAGGAACGGCTCAGGGAAATCGACTTTCCTGAAGATTATTGCCGGTGTGCTCGAGCCCGATTCGGGCTATGTTGCGCGCAGGAGGGACCTCAGGGTGGGTTACCTGCCACAGGAATTTACGCTGGATTTTGATAAAAGCGTCTATGAAAATATAAATGAGGGGGCCGCAGAAATTATTTCCCTGCTTAATGAATATGAAAACCTGCCTCACGATTCAGACCGCAGGCACCTGCTGGAAGAAAAGATCCTTGCGGCCGACGGCTGGAACCTGGATAACAGGATTAAGATCATTATGCAGTCGCTTAATGCACCCGAAGCTGACCGGATAGTGGGTACCCTTTCCGGTGGTGAAAAAAGGCGAGTTGCCATGTGCAAGGCATTGATCTCGCACCCGGATTTCCTCATCCTGGATGAGCCGACAAACCACCTGGATACGGAATCCATTGAATGGACTGAACAGTTCCTGGCGGAATATTCAGGTACATGCCTCTTTGTTACACACGACCGCTACTTCCTGGATAGAATTGCAAACCGCATAGTTGAACTTTCCAGCGGAGAATTTTACTCGCACGCCGGCAACTATACCGACTACCTCATCAATAAAGCTGAAAGAATGTATCTGCAGGAACAGGAGGAAAATAAACGCCAGTCGTTCCTGCGCCGTGAGCTGGAATGGGTTCGTAAAGGTCCGCGCGCCAGAAGAACAAAGGCTAAGAGCAGGCTCGACCAGTATTTCGAGGTGGCGTCACAGAAGGCTCCGGAAAGGGAAATGGACGTGGATATGATCATACCTCCCGCATCCAAGCCGGGCACGAAAATACTTAACCTCAAAAACCTGGGCATGGAACTGGGCGGAAAGAAATTATTCGGGGAGCTTGATCTGATATTTGAACAGGGCAGAAAACTGGGGGTGGTGGGAAAAAACGGACTCGGTAAAACAACATTGCTCAGGGTCATCCTGGGCGAGCTGCCGCCTACTGAAGGCAGACTGGAAACAGGGGACAGAACCGTTTTTAACTATGTGGACCAGTCACGCCTGCTGCTTAATGACGAAAAAACAGTGCTCGAGGAGATTGGCGAGGGGCGCGATTTTATTACTTTCGGTGATGAAAAGATCACAGTCTGGAAGTATCTCCGGAGATTCCTGTTCACTGACGACAGGATAAATACAAAAATTGAACGCCTCTCCGGGGGCGAGAAAAGCCGCCTCCTGCTGGCAAGAATACTAAAGAACGGCGGTAACTTCCTCATACTCGATGAACCTACAAATGACCTCGACCTGCCGACGCTGAGAATACTCGAAGAGGCACTGAGTGAATTTGAAGGCTGTGCCATCGTTGTAAGCCACGACAGGTACTTCCTGAACCGCGTTTGCAACGGAATACTGGCTTTCGAGGGAGATGGCAAGGTAGTATTCAGCGAGGGTGACTACGACTACTACCTGGAAAAAAGAAATATAAGGCGCAAAGAAGCAATCCAGAAACTTCAGCCGGCCGTTAAACCATCACGTGAGGAGGAAAAACCTAAACCTGCAGTAAGGAAGCTGAAATGGAAAGAAGCCAAAGAGCTTGAAACCATTGAGGAGGACATTATGACCGCAGAAACAGAGGTTGCAAGAATTGAAAGTATATTCTCTGCCCCTGATTTTTATGAAAAATATGCAAAGCAGACTACTGAACTCACCGCTGAGCTTGATGCTGCCAAAGAGAAGGTAAAAGCCCTGTATGACAGGTGGGAAGAACTGGAAAAGATAAAAAGGGGAGAACCGGAATCCTGAGGGTAAAAAAAATGTAATAATATTGTGGAATTTTAAACCATTAATAAATTGTTCCGATAATAAGTGGTGCGTGAAAATAATTTAGGATTGATGTTTTAGTAAAAATGCTTTGAAAAGAATGACTCAACTTATATCTTCGATACAAAATAAGGAAAACGAATTACCCGGAATTTATAAAGGACACCTGCTTATTATCGGGGGAGGGCCCAGACCAGCATATCTCATGCATAAATTTATCAGGCTTGCAGGAGGAATGGATTCAGGAATTGTAATCATCCCAATGGCCAGCCAGATGCCGCTGGAAACCGCTAAACGCCACAAACAGGAACTTGAACTTATGGGGTGCACCAATGTCAGTTATATCAACTGCTCAAGGGATACTGCTGACTGCGATCAGAACCTTGAAATTCTTGACAATGCTAAAGGGGTCTTTTTTACAGGCGGCGACCAGAATAAATTAAGTGCTCACCTGAAAGGCACACATATCCTTGAAAAAATCAAAAAAATATACGCTGATGGCGGCGTAATCGGCGGTACCAGCGCCGGTGCTGCAGTTATGAGCAAGATAATGATCTGCGGCGACGGCTATAATGACAGTGATGTTTCACCATATCTTTATGACCCTGTTATACGGGAGCACGTAAAACTCTCCCAGGGCTTCGGATTTATAGAAAACGTGATAATTGACCAGCATTTTAATACACGCGACAGGAAGCTCAGACTCATTAACGCCGTGCTGGAACATCCTGAACTGAGCGGCGTGGGAATTGATGAATCTACAGCTATAGTCGTTGACCCTTTGGGATCTTTCGAGGTTATCGGAGAAAACCACGTAATGGTATTTAATTCACTTCCCTCAGATAACCATAGACAATCAGGCAGAAAATATATTACTACCAGCGATATCAGAATAACCAGACTCAGATCCGGAGATAAATACGCAAATGCCGGTAACCTTTAGTCCTTTTTGCGATGTCCGTTGTCAGAACCATTTTTGACTGCGGACCCGGGACCACTTACTGCGTATGAAAAACAGCGCCGGCCTGTAACAACACACTTACCCCAATAAGACCTGCAGAAAATTAATATTTTATTTAATATCCCTAAAACCTGAACCGGCTTAAATAAGGAAGGGAAGTCAATCCCTTTTTCCGCACCTCAGGGGCCTTAATTTTCCACACTTTCCATTTATTCAAAAAAATCACATAATAATATATGTTCAGATAAAATACGCTGAATGAATTAATAATACCAGACGGCAAATGAGAACCCCAAAGGGAAGAATAATGATAATTGGCGGTGCTGAGCAGAGGGAAAAACGCAGACTACCCGCAGCAGCCGAAGCTAACAGGGATTCAATACCCTTTGAGGTACTGAAGCAATTGCTGCCTGTCCGGGATAACAGAAAACCTATAAAAATAACTGATACGGCTCTGGAGGATCCTTCGGGACTAGGTTTCCTTGATAATTGTATCATTGATACTCATTTTATGAAGAGAAACAGGTTTGGCAGGCTCACTCAAACAATTCTTCAGAATCCTACCTGTGTGGGTACTGGTCTGGGTGAAGATACCGCGCTGATAGTTTCAAAAGGTAATAATATGGAGTGCGTTGGAAGCGGTATGGTGGTAATAATTGACGCAACCCGGATCAAATATTCAAATATCCTGAATGCGGAAAGTAACACCCATTTAAGCGTGGAAGGACTTACTGTACACATCCTTTCAAGGGGAAATGGCTTTAAGCTGAAGGAAAGAAAATTCATACCTGAAGTAAAATAGGGAATGTATAATTCAAATTGACTATGAAGCAGGGAGAAACTGATCGATATGGTATACTATTGTTTAATAATTTTCAATAAAAACTGATATGGAAAACAATATTGTTATTGCGGTGCACGGCGGTGCACAGAATAAGGACAGGAGGACATTTACCCCTGACCTGGAGGATGCCTACATAAGAGGCCTGAAAGACGCACTTAAAGCGGGATGGAATATCCTTAACGGAAACGGAACAGCACTCGACGCAGTGGAATATTCTGTAAGATCAATGGAGGATAACCCTATGTTCAATGCCGGAACGGGTGCCTCCATTAACAGAAACGGTGAGACTGAACTGGACGCAGCCATAATGTGCGGTAAAACACTCATGGCCGGCGGAGTTGCAGCCGTAAAACTGGTGAAAAATCCCATTTCACTGGCCAGAATGGTTATGGAGAAGACCGGACACGTGCTGCTTTGCGCCGAAGGAGCAGAGGAATTTGCCAGGGAAATGGGTGTTGAATTCAAGCCTGCGGACTACTTCGTGACGCCTGCAAAAATGGATGAAAAGAAAAAAGAAGACGCTGAGGGAGGCACAATCAGCAAAGATACAGTCGGAGCCGTAGCGCTGGACAAATACGGAAACCTGGCGGCGGCTACCTCTACAGGCGGACTCACTAACAAAATGAAGGGCAGAATTGGCGACAGCCCTGTCATTGGCAGCGGCACTTATGCCAATAATGAAGCCTGCGCCGTATCGTGCACAGGTGACGGGGAGTTCATCATTAGAGGAGTTTTTGCCCACCTGCTCTATTCAATAATGAAATTTAAGGGTTGGAACCTGCACGACGCCAGCCGGGAGGTGCTGAAAATCAATGCCGGCCAGCTGAGAACTGAAATGGGACTCATTGCAATTGACCGCCTGGGGAATGTGGAACTGGCCTATAATACCCTGCCGATGTTCAGGGGTTACAGAAAGAATAATGAACCGGAAAAAATGTGGATCTGGGAAGACTAGGGATGTGAATCCGGTATAAATACCGGATGGTGATGAATTAAAGTAAGTATGTATTATAAACAGAGAACCTTATGCGTATATTAGAGAAACGGGCAATGAGAGGTCCCAATTACTGGAGCAATTACTGGAAAAATCTGATTCTTATGCGCTTGGATATTGAGGACTATGAGGAGAAACCAACAGATAAAATACCCGGATTCCGGCAGAGAATTGAAGAAGCGATGCCGACAGTCCGGTTACACCAGTGCAGCTACTACCACGAGGGGGGCTTTCTCAAAAGGATTGATGAAGGCACCTGGGCTGGTCACGTAATAGAACATATAGCTCTTGAACTGCAGACCCTGGCCGGAATGGATACCGGTTTTGGCAGGACGCGTGCCACGAAGATCCCCGGGATTTATAACGTCGTATTTAACTATTTTGAAGAGGAAGCAGGCCTGTATACTGCTGATGCCGCCGTGGAAATATTCCTCGCAATTGCTGAGGGCCTTCCAATGGATGATCTGAAAAATCTTATCTCCGGACACGTCGGGAAAATTGCCGGAATCAGGGATGAAGTATGTTTTGGTCCCAGCACCCAGGCAATTGTAAATGAAGCCATGGAAAGAGGTATTCCGGTAATAAGGATGAATGACCTTTCGCTAGTGCAGCTGGGTTATGGCATTTATCAGCAGAGAATTCAGGCGTCAACTACAAGCCGGACAAATATGATTGCCGTCGAACTGGTGGGCGATAAGGACCTGACGAAAAAACTGCTTACGGAAATGGGGATACCCGTTCCGAAGGGACAGGTGATATCAGAGGAGTCGGAAATCGGGCAGACGATTGAAAATTTAAGTTTTCCGGTTGTTGTGAAACCTCTGGATGGCAACCAGGGAAAGGGTATAACACTGCATCTGAATGACCAGGAATCTGTTATAACTGCATTCAGGATGGCAAAGGAGTATTCCGACCGGGTGATAATCGAAAAACAGCTGAAGGGAAAGGATTTCAGGGTGCTCGTAGTGAATAATAAGTTTTCAGCTGCTGCCGAAAGGATACCCGCAAATGTTGTGGGCGATGGTGAAAACTCAATCCGGGAGCTCGTAAATCTGATAAATAAAGATCCCTGGAGAGGAAACGGGCATTCGAATAACCTTACTAAGATCGTGCTTGATGAGCACAGCCTGCGGCTTCTTGGCATGAAAGGCTTTACTCCGGAGACAATCCCCCCAAAGGGCGAAATAATCTATCTGAAATCGACGGCTAACTTATCCACTGGCGGTACTGCAATCGACAGGACCGAAGAAGTACACCCGTATAATATATTTATCTTTGAAAGAATAGCCAGGATTACCGGACTCGATATTGCAGGGATTGACATAATAGCTCCTGACCTCTCGACTCCTCTTACTGAAAACGGAGGCGGCATTGTGGAAGTAAATGCGGCTCCCGGATTAAGAATGCACCTCGCACCCTCTATTGGTAAACGCCGCAATGTTGCAAAGGATATCGTTGACATGCTCTTTCCGCCTGGTGTGCCCTCAAGGATTCCCATCATCTCAATTACAGGAACGAATGGGAAAACTACAACTACCAGGCTCCTCGCGCATATACTTAAAATTTCAGGGAAGAAAGTGGGATTTACAACTACAGACGGAATTTATATTGACAATATGCTTATCGAAGCGGGTGACGATACGGGACCCGTTTCCGCAAAAAAAGTACTGAAGGACCCCTCTGTTGAAGTTGCGGTTCTCGAAACAGCAAGGGGAGGCATATTGCGTTCTGGTCTCGGTTTCGACTCCTGCGATATTGGCATTGTGCTTAACGTAACGGCTGACCATTTGGGGCAAAAGGATATTAATACGCTGGAAGAAATTGCCCGCGTTAAGGCCGTAGTGCCGCACAGTGTTGCCAGGGACGGTTATGTAATTCTGAATGCAGATGACCCGCTGGTTTACAAAATGAAAGATGATGCCGATGGCAAAATATGCCTTTTCAGCACCAGGAAGGAAAACCCGGCGGTATTGGAACATATAGCCCGCGGGAAAGTGGCCTGCATCGCTGAAAACGGCTATATAACACTCGCCAGGGGAGACTTCAGGCTGCGCATAGAGAAAGTTGAAAATGTACCGCTTACTTTTGGCGGACGCGCTGCCTTCATGGTGCAGAATGTTCTGGCCGCAACACTTGCAGCTTTTGTGCATGACGTGGAGATGAAAACCATTAAAGAGGGTCTGATTTCCTTCAAGCCGTCACCCGATTCTACTCCGGGAAGACTCAACCTCATTGATATGGGAAAATTCACGGTCCTCGTTGATTACGCCCACAATCCTTCGGGATTCATGGGCCTCTACAGATTTATAAGCAGAATCCCGCAACCAGTAAGGACCGGCATATTCGGCGGTACAGGCGACAGAAGGGATGAGGATATTTTCATGCTGGGCAGGATGGCTTCACGCATGTTCACCAATATTATCCTGAAAGAGGACAGGGAAAGGCGGGGTAGAAAACCCGGTGAAATGACAAGAATACTTACAGAAGGGATTCGCAGTAAGAAACCCGGTATGCCCATCCTTGCAATCGAGAAAGAGGAGGATGCCATTACATACGCCGTAAAAAATGCATCTGTGAACGAGCTGATTGTAGTGCTGGTGGATGACGTACCGGGTATGCTGAAACTTGTCAGCAGTCTGAAAGAAGAAATTATCGGCAGGCAGGTATATTCTTTTCAATTCAAGGGCTGAAAAGTAAATATTTTCCAGCCCAGTGCCTTTTAAGTAAAGTTATTATAATAACTGGTAAGTGATATGCAATTTTTTGCCCTCGCTACAGACTACGATGGTACACTGGCAACTGACGGACACATTGACGATAATACATTTGATGCCCTGAGAAGATTCCAGGCTCCGGGACGCAAAACAAGGTCCTGGAGCGCTATACGGGTCCGGAATAACCTATCTGTGCGATTTATATGAGTCGAGCAATGCTAAAAATTCGTGTTCTATGGCAGCCCCCTTATTGTTGGCATACCAGAGGTGCAGCTGCTCATAGATTTTCTCTTTAGGCAGATCCTGGGTTTTTAATCTCAGGAACAGGTCGCGCGCTTCCTGCGGCCTGGGACCCCACTGGAAAATCTCATTCCAGTCCCTGTCAAAAGCAATCAGCTTAGGAATGCTTCTCGTCCCGTTCGTAAGATAAAGATCCATAATGTCGGGATTGCTGTCCCGCAGTAAGATCGAAAGCTCAACCTTTCGGCTGCTTTCGGCTATTTTTGCTATATAAGGCAGTGTCTGGGCCGAATCACCGCACCAGTCCTCCGTCAGCACTACCCAGGTCTGATCCTTTTCCAGACCGCTTACGGCCGCCTTAAGTTCAGGTGATATGGAATAGTTCTTTTCGATTCTAAGGCTCCTCTGGAGGTTCAGCTTTGTATATTCAAACGTTTTTAATTCTTCACTATTAAAGTCGTTAATATTGGCAGAGAGTAGCTTTACTTTTGTTCTGTCCATATACTGGGCGTAGCTTATTCCTTTGTGTATCCTGCCGGCTATTAATATATTGTTATTCATTGAAGTTTGCCCTTCCATTTTAAGAATATAATTCATTTAATATAACAATTGTTTCCGGCAATTTGTAGAAAAAAACGAGTATAAATATGACTGCTTTATTTTCAACAGGAAGCCCTTCTGCCGCCCCGGTTTACTACTCACTCAGGGCTTTGTAAAGGAGAATAAATCCTTTTGGCTTTTTGGGCGGAATTTGGGATATTTGTCATTAGCCAAAATAATGAAAGGGATATCCATGAATATTGAGTCTTTCAGGGAATACTGCCTTAAAAAGAAGGGGAGTGAAGAAACCTATCCTTTCGATGAAACCACACTGGTATTCAAGGTGATGAATAAAATGTTTGCACTGACAGATCTGGAAAGCATCCCGCTCTGGATCAATCTCAAATGCGACCCTGAAAAAGCCATGGAGCTGAGGGAAAGATATGAATCGGTGCAGCCCGGCTATCATATGAATAAAAAGTACTGGAATACCATAATACTGGATAATACTATTCCCGACAGGGAAGTGTACAGCTGGATTGATGATTCTTATAATCTTATTGTGGAAAGTCTTAAAAAGAAGGACCGCGAGCTGCTGGATAAGATGTAATTATTCCCGAAAGGGAGCGTATTGAAAGACTTAAAATAAAAGGATAAATTTACTGTACAATAATAGTTTTTAGATAAGGAGGTAGATTATGGCTGCTGTGGAATCGATGATGCTTGCTCTGGGTACCAGGGCCCCGGATTTCAGTCTGCCCGATACCGTGAAGGGCGATATTGTATCTTTGGCTGATATCAGATCCGGCGTTGCAACAGTCATCATGTTCATCTGTAATCATTGCCCTTACGTAAAACACATACAGCAGGAGCTCGTAAGACTGGCAAAAGACTATATGGCTAAAGGCGTTTCTTTTGCTGCAATCAGCTCAAATGATATTATAGGCTATCCGGAGGATTCACCGGAGAGAATGAAGGAGCTTGCCCTGCACCTCGGCTTTCCATTTCCTTATCTCTATGATGAATCGCAGGACGTGGCTCGCAGCTATAAGGCTGTCTGTACGCCGGACTTTTTCGTGTTCGACAGGGACCTGATGCTGGCTTACAGGGGACAGATGGATAGTTCGCGTCCCGGTAACAGCATACCCGTTGACGCAAAAGATATACGTGCGGCGCTTGACAGCATCATAGAAGGTAAGCCCGTTTCGCAAAAGCAGATACCCAGCATTGGATGCAGTATCAAGTGGAAGAAGTAAATCATTAATACACAGCATGTTAACCCTGATAAGCGGAGTTTGACAGATTAATGATCTCCCGGACAGATCCTTAGTCCATAATAAATTACAAATAATAACAAATTCGGAAAAGCCATGAAAAAGTTTTTAATTCTGCTCATGATGGCAGGTGTTATGTACGCACAGAACGCTAAAAAAGAAATCACCATTGTGGTGGAGGCACACAAGCTGCCGGAGAATGCCAAAGTTTATATATCCGGGAATGATGCTCTCCTTGGCGGCTGGAATCCGGGAACAGTTCAGATGGATAAGGTATCAGACAGCATATGGAGCAGGAAGTTCAGCTTTGATGAGAAGGAGACCATTGAGTTTAAGTTTACGCTCGGTTCCTGGGACAGTGAAGCGATGAATGCCGACGGATCCGTGCCTGGCAACAAATACTGCACCGTTGCCGGTGATACTACCCTGAAGTACGTGGTCGCTGCATGGAGAAATGGTGAAAGGCCGGTATTTGGACGGGTAACCGGTACCGTTGAATATGTAAGGAATATGAAGGGTGAGGGGATTGATCCAAGAGACGTGGTAATCTGGCTGCCCCCAAGTTACGGCAGGGATAAGGATAAGCATTACCCGGTACTGTATATGCACGACGGACAAAATATAGTTGATCCTAAAACATCAAGCTTTGGTGTCGACTGGGGTGCAGATGAAACTGCCGACAGCCTGATAAAAGAAGGAAAGATGCAGGAAATTATTATTGTTGGAATTAATAATACAAAGGACAGGACTGCCGAGTATTCATATACAGATAAGGGGCGCTCTTATATGAGTTTTATAACTGAAACCCTTAAACCCTTTATTGATAAGAACTACCGCACGCTTCCGGACAGGGATAACACGGCAACCATGGGTTCTTCCATGGGGGGACTTATTTCAATGATGCTGGCCTGGGAGCATACAGACGTGTTTTCAAAGGCTGCCTGCCTTTCCCCGGCATTCAGGATCGGCGAGCTGAACTATCTGCCCTATATATCCGGGTTCCGGGGGAAGAAACCTGTATCAATATATATAGATAACGGGGGATTAGGACTTGAAAGCCGCCTTCAGCCCGGAGTTGAGGAAATGGTTTCTTTACTTAAAGAAAAGGGCTACGAGGAAGGCCGCGACCTGTTGGTATATTTTGAACCGGGAGCCGAGCACAATGAGATTGCCTGGGCAAAACGCCTTTACAAACCCATGTTGTTCCTCTTTGGGGTGCCCGGAGCGCAGAGCAGCAGAACATTAAAGTAATATTCAAATTTTACCGCAGGAAACTGGATTTATTCAATTTCCTGCGGTAAAAAAATACCCGCAGTTATTTTTCACTCCATCCCAGGGGTGATATGACAACCACAAATTCTCCCTTGATTATCTTCTGAGGAAGCTCTTCCAGTATTTCCTCCGGTGTGCCTCTCCAGATCTCTTCAAACTTCTTAGTCAGTTCACGCGCAACGGCAAGGAGCCTGCCCGGCATATATTCCTTCAGCTCCTCAAGCAGCTTTTCAATCCTGTAAGTTGACTCATACAGGATGATCGTCCTTTCCTCGGCCGCCAGCTCCTTCAGTTTTTTCTGCCTGCCCTTTTTCTGCGGCAGGAAACCCTCATAAACAAAGGAATCTGTAGGCAGGCCGCTGATGCTGAGCGCTGTAATTACGGCGGTTACACCAGGCACGGCTTCAACAGCAATCCCTCTTCTGAT